>JAGUYV010000135.1 GCA_020061125.1 bacterium
CGCCACCCGGCGGCCTCCATGCATGCCCCCGTAGCCCTGCGCCACGCTCCGCCTCTGCAGCAGAAGCGACATGTGCCTGTAGTACAGGCGGTTCATGGCGATAATCAGCGGGATCCACGGCAGAAGCGCCCCGGCGCCAGGTTGCGTATCCGGGAAAACCGCCAGACGCAGAATCACGCTCGCGGCCAGCGCCGCAAGCAGAATGGGCGCCAGCGCAAGGCTGTGGCGCAGCGCCCGCACCGCAGGCTCCGCCGCAATTTCATCCATGTCCCCGGACAGCACTCCGATGCAGTTGAGGTTGGCGTCGTGGTCCGCCTCGAGCAACCGGTACGCGGCTTCGGCTGTGAACACCCCGAGCAGCTCGTTCTTGGCGTTCACCACGGGCGCGGATCCCATGCCGTAATACAGCAGGCTGCGGGACGCGGTCAGGGGATCGGCCGTGTGCGGAATCCGCAGCGGGCATTCCTTCATGATGGACTCGATGGGCTGGTCCGGGTCCGGGGCCAGGAGCAGCAGGTGCAGGTCCACCATGCCGCAGAGCATGTCGCGCCGGTCCGTGACGTAAATCTGCGAGGGGCGGCCTTCGCTGTGCGACATGTTGTGGAGCAGGGCCATGACATCGCGCACGGATTTGTCGTTGCGCACGGTGAGCGCGTCGCGGGTCATAAGCAGTTCCACGCCCTTGTGCTCGGTTCCGGCCGCGGTCTGGATTTCGCGTTTTTTCTGCGAGGGCATAGTGGCGATGATCTCCTCGATGTCCGAAGCGTCCAGCCCTTTGAGGATTTCGGCGGCGGCCGCGGAATTCATGCCGCCGAGCACGCCGGCGCGTCTCCGGGCGGGCAAGGCGCGCAGCGTTCTTGAGCGCATTCGCGCGTCTGTGCGCAGAAACCGGAACAACGCACGCAGGGCGTCGTCTTCCATCACATTCAGGACCGCGGCGATGTGCTCATCCGGCAGATCACGCAGGATTTCGGCCTGGTCCGCGGGATGCGCCTGGAGCAGAGCCTCGCGCAGCAGATGGGGCTGCTCACGGTTCAGGTAGCCCGTCCACTCCCGCTTGAGTTGTTCGAGTTGTTCCGGCAGCATGGCGTGTCACGGTTTGCGCGGCTCTGGCCGCTGCGGCAATGCGCAGCCTCAAGCCGGGGCTTGAGTTTCTGCGCATTGATTATACCTGAAAACGGCTTCGGGGTTCAGCGGTATTTGAGTTCCAGTTTGCCGGGCGCCACGATGTACTTGAGCCGCAGCTCGATGGGCTTGCTCCAGTATGTGGGCGCGTTGGCGCCGGGGTTGCGCACATTCTGGCCGTACAGGGTGGCCAGGTTGTTGAGCGCCTCGGTGAAGGTGGGGTCGAGTTCGAGCGCCTGTTTGTAGGAGTAAGCGGACGAATCAATGGAACCCACATGGCTGTACATCACGCCCAGGTTGTACCAGATGACCGGGTCCTGGCTGTTGAGGTCGCGCACGGTTTCCCATTCTTTGATCGCGGCCTGGAACATGCCGCGCTGCGCGTAGATGATGCCCAGGTTGGTGCGGGCCTTGATGTAGCCTGTGTCTCGTTTGAGAGACGCTTTCCACGATGCGATGGCTTCGTCAATCATGCCCTTCTGCGCGTAGGCCACGCCCAGGTTGTTGTAATCGTGGAAGTCGCCGCCGGTGATGGCGATGACCTGTTTCCATTCCTCGATGGAGGCCTGGTAGTCGTTCTTGATGAGGTAGTTCACGCCCAGGCTGAAATGCGCGGGCGCGAAATCCGGGAGGATGGCCACGCAGCGGCGCCAGGCTTCGATGGCGTCGTCGTGCGCGCCGACTTTGTTGTACACCGCGCCCAGCACATAGTAGGCGATGGCGTCGTTGGGGTTCATTTTCAGGACTTCGCTCAATTGGTACACGGCCTTGGCGTACTGGCGGTCGCGGGTGTATACGATGGACAGGTTGTAGCGCACGGTGCTGTTGGTGGGATCGAGCGCCACGGCCTTTTCCCATTCCATGATGGTGCCGTCCATGAGGCCCTTTTCGAGATAACACGCGCCCAGGTTGTAGTGCGCCACGGGGTCGTTGGGCACGATCTCCAGCGCCTGCTGCAGCACCACGATGCACTTGCTGGTCGAGTCCGACGACTGGTAGGCCTCGATGGTGATCTCGGGCATCTCCACGGAAATTTCGCTCGGGGGATAGTAGGTGTGTGTGTAGGGAGTCTGGTATTCCTGGGGCACGCCGTAGGGGCTGACGGGCAGGGTGCCGCGCTTGCCCGCGATTTGCAGGTTGTTGCGAGCGCTTTCGTAGTTCGGGTTGATCTCCAGGGCCATTTCCCATTCTGCGATGGCCTGTTCGATTTTCCCCTGCTGGTAATACACCACGCCCAGGTTGTTGTGCGCGTCCACATTGGCCGGGTCGTTGGCGATGGCGACTTTGTAATACTTCTCCGCGTTCACCAAATCGCCCATCTCATCGTATACGATGCCGATGTTGTTGGCGATTTCAGAGTTCTCGGGAGACAGTTCAAACGCCGCCTTGAACTCAACGAGTGCATTTTCATAATTGCCCTGATTGTAAAACTGCACGCCTTTGTTGTTGTGCTCTTTGTATGTTTGCGCCGCGGCCGGGTGCGCCGTGAACAACAGGCTGGCCGCGATCAGAAACATCCCAAAGAACAACTCTCGCGCGGTGCGTGGCCTCATGGAATGCCCTGCCTCCCGTGATGAAAATCACATGGATTATACCATCACACTAATTTGTTTACAAGCAAAGACACAAAAACTTTCCTTATAAATTGCTCTGCAAATAATGTCCCTGCCAACGGGCGAAAAGTTGCTTGGCGTCGCCGTTTCGTTCCGTGCCTGATCCGGCGGCGCGCCCATGGACCGGTGCGCAGCTTTCACATTCTAACAGACGCGCGCCTGTGCAATCAAGGTTTTTTCAAGGTTTTTGCGCGCTTTTTATTGCGTCCCGGCCCACGGCGCGAACTCGTGCCGCACGCTGTCCGGGCCGTAGTACACGCGGACCATGTACAGTCCGTGCGCGGGCAGGGTGGGGCCGCCCAGGGAGCGGTCGCGGCTTTCTAAAGCGCGGGCCACGCCCCGTGCGTCC
>JAGUYV010000239.1 GCA_020061125.1 bacterium
CGCCGCACGCGCTCCGCGGGCGCAGCGCCCTGCTCCTGCAGCTCCAGGATCCGCCCCAGCAGCTTGATGGTGTAGTCTCTCGTGATGCAGTTGCTGTTCAGCGTCTCCAGGGAATTCGGGTCAATGCGCACGGACTCGCGCATAAGCTCGGATTGCACGGCGTCCCGCATGGGCATGGTGGCCGTGGCCGTGCGATCCTGCACGAACATGACCACGGCGGCGGCGGCCGTGCCGGCGATCAGGATGAACAGCGTTGTCAGCACAATTCTTCTCATGCCACGGCTTCCAATGCAAGGACACGGCGCGGCCGCGCCCAATGCACATATTTTAATATCCTCTGAAAGAGTGTGTTGTTTCCCGCGCAATTGCCGCGGACGCAAAAACCCGGCGCCGCATGGACATGGGCCGCAAATGCGGTATCCTTAAACAACGGTCGCCGCCGCGCGCCGCGGCCCGATTCCCGGAAACGGATTTTTTCAACCCATGCCTTTTATCGCCGACCTGCACATCCATTCGCACTACTCGCGCTCCACGGCCAGAGACATGAATGTGGAAAGCCTGCACCGCTGGGCGCAGCTCAAGGGCATCTCCGTGCTGGGCACGGGCGACTTCACCCACCCGGCGTATTTCGCGGAACTGCGCGAAAAACTTGAGCCGGCCGAAGACGGCCTCTTCAAGCTCAAGCCGCAATTCGCCGCGCCCCAGGACGATCTCGTTCCCGGCTCGTGCCGCGCGCCGGTGCGCTTCATGCTTTCTTGCGAAATTAGCTGCATCTATTCAAAAGACAAGAAAACCCGCAAGGTGCACAATCTGATTTACTGCCCGGACTTTTCGGCCGCGGCCAGGGTCAACGCCGCGCTGGGCAAAATCGGCAATCTCAAATCCGACGGGCGCCCCATTCTGGGTCTGGACAGCCGGCATCTGCTTGACATCGCGCTCGAAGCCTGCGAGCAAAATTTTTTTGTACCCGCCCACGCCTGGACCCCGCACTTTTCCATCTTCGGCGCGTTCACCGCATTCCAGTCCCTGGAAGAATGCTTCGGCGATCTGGCTCCGCATGTGCGCGCCATCGAAACCGGCCTGTCCTCGGACCCGCCCATGAACTGGCGGCTGTCGCAGCTCGACAACATTGCGCTCATCTCCAATTCAGATGCGCACTCGCCCGCAAAGCTGGCGCGCGAGGCCAACATTTTTGAAACGGAAATGAGCTACCGCGGCATCGTTGACGCCATCAGCGCCAACGCCCCGGCTTCCTTTACCGGCACCATCGAGTTCTTTCCCGAGGAAGGCAAGTACCATGTGGACGGGCACCGCAAATGCGGGGTGCGGCTCACGCCCAGGGAAACGCTCATGCACGATGGCCGCTGTCCGGAGTGCGGACGCAAAATCACCGTGGGCGTGTGCTCACGCGTGGAAACCATGGCCGACCGCGCCGAGGACGAAATCCCCAAGTGCCGCGTACCCTTCGAGTCCCTCATCCCGCTCCAGGAAGTGGTGTCCGAATGCCTGGAAACCGGTGTGAATTCCAAAAAAGTCACCGGCGAATACTTCCGCCTGCTTGCGGAACTCGGCCCTGACCTGGGCATCCTTCGCACGGTTTCCCTGGCGGACATCCACGCCAGCGGCGGCCCCGTGCTCGCCGAGGCCATCCGCCGCGTGCGCGCACGACAGGTCAACATCGAACCTGGCTATGACGGTGAATACGGAACCATCAAGATTTTCGAGCCGGGCGAACGGGAAAAGATAACCGCCGCCGGGCAGATGTCGTTGTTTTGATATAATGAATCAAACGCTTGCAGGGGAAAGGCATGAGAATATTTGCTGCGCTCACGGGTCTGATTCTGCTGGCGGCGAGCCTGCGGGCATTCGCCGATGAGCAATCTTTCGGAGCATATCCCGCGCCGGATGCAATGGTGGCCGAAATCCATGCGCTTGCCGCTGACTTTCCGAACCATGCGGAAGTCATGGAATACGGCGCAAGCGTGCAGGGCAGGCCGTTGCTCGCCGTGCGCATCGCCGCGGATCTTTCGACACACAAGCCGCCCGCGCTCATCGCCGCCGCCATTCACGGTAACGAGTGGATCGCCAACCGCGTGGCCATGGCCGCGGCGCGAAGGTTGCTGAACGGCTACGGCGCGGACCCCTGGATCACGGGCATTCTCGACCGCATGGACATTTTCGTGATTCCGTGCATGAACCCAGACGGGTATTACAAGACTTTCGAAATGCTCCGGGACCCTTCCATACCTTGGCGCAACGGGCGCAAGAACGCGAACCGGGTGGATGTCAACCGCAACTTCCCCCTGCCGGGCGAGCGCACCGTGGACATCGCCATGGCCGGGGTCGAGGACGACCCGGACCACGAGCGCTACACCGGGCCTAACCCCTACAGTGAACCGGAGTCCGCGGCCCTGCGCGATTTCGCGGCCGCCCGCCCCCTGTTCGCGGCTGTAGACCTGCACTCCAACTGGGGCACAATCTTCCCGCCTAAATGCAATTCCGCGGGGTGCGAAAAGCAGTTCCGCAAAATGTGCGACGCGGCCATCGCGCGCCAGAAATTCGTGAAATATCCCTGCGTGATGGCGCGCAATGTGGACTCGTTCAGCGGCGAGATGGAAGACACTCTGTTTTACGATTTCGGAGTCATGGCCGTGTGCTGGGAAACATTCACCACCAAGGCCGCGGACGAACAGAAACAGCGCTTGCCGCACTCCTTCTGGAGCCAGAATCCGGAAGACATCGCGTGGTGGACGGACAACGACGCGGACGCGGTTCTGGCCGCGATAGAGTCCGCGTACGAAATCACCGGCGGCAGCCCCGTGCCCGAAAAACTCCGGCAGGTGCGCCAGTAGCCGCAAACCCGCCCCTTCGGCTCATTCGCGATTCATAGATTCTTTTTGGCGAATTTCACGGCGTTCTTGAATATGTGGATTCCGTCCGGGACTTTGGGGATTGCGCCACGCGTCCACAGGGGATGGTGGCGCGGCCGCACATTGCGCTCGGGATGCGGCATGAGGCCGAACACGCGGCCCGTGGGATCGCAGATGCCCGCGATGTGGTCCGTGCTGCCGTTGGGGTTCACGGGATAGCCGCCAAATTCCCCGCTTTCGTCAACATACTGATAAACGACCTGGTTGTTTTCCCACAGGGCGCGGCGCGTGTCCTCGGAGTCGAACATGACCTTGCCCTCGCCGTGCGCGATGGGCAGGGAGATAATCTCGGGCATGCCTTTTGTGAAGATGCAATTGCCGTTGTCCGCGGCTTTGAGGTGGACCCATCGGCACTCGAAGCGGCCGCAGTCGTTGTCGAACACCGTGGCTTTCTGGGGGGGCAGCCCGCGGCCGGTTTTGGCTGCGGCGCCTCCGGTTTCCATGCCCGCCAGAAGACCGGTTTTCATGAGCACCTGGAACCCGTTGCAGATGCCGATGACGAGCTTGCCTTCGGCCACGAAACGCCGCAACTGGTCCGCGGCTTTGTACGCAAGCTCGTTGGCCAGGATGCGCCCGGCGGCGATGTCGTCCCCGTACGAGAACCCGCCCGGCAGGGCGAGAATGTGGTAGTTGTTCATGTTGTCCTCGCCGCGGATGAACCGGTTGATGTGTACGGAGTGCGGTTGCGCGCCCGCGGCTTCGAAAGCCCAGGCGGTTTCGCGGTCGCAGTTCACTCCCGCGGCCCGCAGCACGAGTGTCTTCACGGTGTTCAGCATGGTTTCAGGTCCTTTGGTCCCGGCGCCTGGCGCCTGGTGCGTTGAGTCCGTTGTGCCGGGGTTTTACCAGAGCAGGGTTTTGCGCCAGGCCTGGAGCAGTTTTTTCCATGCGGCGCGAACCACCGGCTTTTTGTCCCTGCCAAGGAATTCCACGAAATCGCCGTCCGTGACTTCGCCGATTCTGGCGTGGGGAATCTTCTGCATGATTTGCGCAAAGAGTTTTTGCTTTCCGCGGTCCACTTCCACAATAAAACGGGTGTTGGATTCGGAGAAGAGGAGATTGTCCATGCGCTTGAGTCCGCGCGCTGCGGGAATGGAGTTTGTGGCGATGCGCACGCCGGTCTCGCCGCTGAACGCCATTTCGGCCACGGCCACGGCGATACCGCCGTCCGAGCAGTCGTGGCACGCGCGCACCGTGCCGCGCCGCATGGCGGCCGCCAGCTTCAAAAATGTGTCCCGCGCAAGTTTCGCGTCCACTTCCGGCACATTGTTCCCAATAAATCCGCGCGTCTGGTAATATTGCGATCCACCGAGTTCATCGTGCGTCATGCCCACGATAAATACGGGATTGCCCGGCTCCTTGAAGTCCATGGTTACGCATTTGGAAATATCGTTGACGCGGGCCACGGCGGAAATGAGCAGTGTTGGGGGCACGGCGATGGACTCGCCGCCGCCGGTGGCGAATTCGTTGTGGAAGCTGTCCTTGCCAGAGATAAAGGGCGTTCCCAGGGCCGTGGCGATGTCGTGGCATGCGCGGGATGCGCGCACCAGATCGCCGAGCCGCCGCGGGTTGGTCGGGTTGCCCCAGCAGAAGTTGTCGAGGATGGCGGTGTGGTCCGGATCGCCGCCCACGGCCACGATGCCGCGCAGAGCTTCGTCAATGGCGCTGGCCGCCATCCAGTACGGATCTATGTCTCCGTAGCGGATAGCCATGCCGTTGCTCACGGCGATGCCGTGCCGCTTGCCGTATTTGGGCGCGATCACGGCCGCGTCGCCCGGCCCCAGGCCGCTGCGGCCCTGCAGCGGCTTGATCACCGTGCCGCCCTGCACCTCGTGGTCGTACTGCCTCACCACCCATTCCTTGCTGGCCACATTGCAACTGGATAGGATTTTCACAAGCCACGGCGTGAGATCCGCCGGTTCCTTGAATGACGGCTCGGGGAATGCTGGCCGGCTCCATTCGGCAACAAGGTTCAGCCGGGGCAGGCCGTCGTGCAGGAACTTCATGGACATGTCGCAGACCGTAACGCTATCGTAGCGCACGGTGAATTTTCTATCTCCCGTGAACCGGCCGATGACCGTGGCTTCCACATCCTCGTCCGCGCACAGTTTGAGGAACCGTTCGAGCTTGTGCGGAGGCACGGCCAGCACCATGCGTTCCTGGGCTTCGGACAGCAGGATCTCCCACGGGGCCAGGCCTCCGTATTTGAGGGGCGCCTTTTCGAGGTCCAGTTCCGCGCCCACGGTTTCGCCCATCTCTCCCACTGCGGAGGAAAACCCGCCCGCGCCGCAGTCCGTGATGCATGTGTAGAGTTTTTCGTTCTGGGCCTGGAGGATGACATCAAGCATTTTCTTTTCCACGATGGCGTTGCCGATCTGCACGGCGCCGCTGGAAGTGGTTTCGGATTCGGTTTCCAGCTCGATGGAAGAAAAGGTGGCGCCGTGGATGCCGTCCCGGCCCGTGCGGCCGCCCACGGCCACGACCAGGTC
>JAGUYV010000019.1 GCA_020061125.1 bacterium
CGCCTGCAGAACGCCCCGGACCCCCAAGAAGCCCTCCGCCTCCTGGCCCCGGAACCGCCTCCTCCCGCGACTGCCCCGCAGGACCAGCAGGTGCTCTTCGACATAGATGTGCTCGACGCGCTCATCGAGCAGTACGAAGCCAGCGGCCACCCAGCCCAGGCGCCGGCGCCCAAACACACGCGCAAACCGGAGCCGATTCTGGAGGCCCGGCCCGCGGACTCCGAGCCGGACGAGCTGTATCCCGCAGCCGATGAGCCGCCCGAAAGCGGCGCGCGCGCCATCTTCATTCAGGACGCTTTCGCCATCCGCTTCCTGCTCTTCGAGGCGCGCATCATGCTCAAGCCCGGCGCGCATGCGCGCGAAGGCGTCATGGACGACATCGAGCGCACCCTCGAGGATCTCGGCGTCCGCTCCGCGGATTTCGAGCAGGTGAAAAAATCGCTCGTCCGCAACCAGGGCCGCTGGATCCGCCTGGCCGAAGCCCCGAATCCATTCTTGAACAAAGTCAATGTCGTGGTGTCCCGGGACCGGCTGCGCGCATACCTCGTGGCCAGCGCCACGGACCCCGGCGCGCCCATCAGCCAGATGAACATCCTCGAAGAACTCGACCGTTGCGGCGTGCGTTCGGGCATTGACCGCGAGGCCTGCCTCCGCGTGGTGCAGGAGCGCCTGTTCGGACACCTGGCCGTCGCCGCGCAGGGCCGCGCGCCCGCACCCGGCCGCGACGCTGAACTGGTGTATCACTTCGACCGCGATCGCGCGCTCACTCCCGAGAGACTGGAATCCGGAGATGTGGACCACAAAAGCCTCAACGCCGTGGAAAGCGTGGAGGCGGGAGCAACGCTCGTGACCCGCATCCCCCCGGAACAGGGGCAGCCCGGCGAGGATGTCATGGGGCGCCCCATCGAGGGCGCGCACGGCAAGGATGCGCGCCTGCGCGAGGGCCGCAACACCATCTTGAGCGATGACGGCGCACAGCTCCTCGCCGCACGCGACGGCCATGTGTGCATGAGTTCAGGCGCGGTGCATGTGGACGACCTGTTCCTGGTGCAGGGCGATGTGGACTATTCCACCGGCAACATAGATTTCTCCGGCATTGTGGTGGTGCGCGGGTTCGTGCGCGAGGGCTTCCAGGTGAACACCAACGGGGACATCCACATCCTCGGCGGCGTGGAGGGCGCGCGCGTGATCACCTCCCTGGGCGGCATCACCATCCGCCTGGGCGTGCAGGGCCAGAACAAGGCCGTACTGCTGGCCGAGGGCGATGTGCGCGCACGATTCATCGTTCAGGCCACGGTCGAGGCGGGCGGCAGCGTCATCGTGCGCGAATCCATCATGCACTCGCAGGTCACCGCCGGGGGCAGCGTGCTGGCACAGGGGCCGAAAGGCAGCATCATCGGCGGCGCCGTGCGCGCACAGGAATCCATCATCGCGCGTTTCATCGGCTCCGAAGCCCACGCAAAAACCGCGCTCACCCTCGAAAGCATTGACCCGGAATCAGGAGAACCCGTGCGCACGGTTCTGGGCAAACAGCGCGCCAAAGTGGCCAGGGAACTCGACGCTTGCATGGCCGCCATCGGAAAGCTCAAGCACAAAATCGAAACCCGCGCCCGCGACGCCTCCCTGGTCCAGACCCTCAAGGCCAACGCAACCAAGGCGCGCGGCCTCAACGACATCCTCGCGCGGCTCGACGAAGACGCCGCACGGTTCCGCGCGCGCTTCGGCCCCGCGGGCGCGCGCTTCATCCGCGCTTCCTCCATGGCGTACCCCGGCGTACACCTATCCATCGAAGGCCGCTCCCTGCATCTCAAGGACCCGGTCAAAGCAGCCTCCTTCTCCGTGGACAGAGACGACAACATCATCGCCCTGTGAATGGGTTGCGATCCCGCGGCGCAGATTTGTTTTGCCCGCCTTTGCGGTCCGCGCTAAGATATGTGTCATTACAGTTCGCATCCCGGGGAACGCCCGTGCCTGACGCACAACCCGCCGACAAGCTCCATCAACTGCTGCGCCGCGTGTTCGGCTTCGAGTCCTTCCGCCCCAACCAGGAGGACATCGTGCGCGCCATCCTGCGCCGGCGCGATGTGGTCGCCATCCTGCCCACGGGCAGCGGCAAGTCCCTGTGCTACCAGCTCCCGGCGCGCGTGCGCAAGGGCACGGCCGTAGTGGTCAGCCCCCTCATCGCGCTCATGAAGGATCAGGTGGACGCCGCCGCGCGCACGGGCATCCGCGCCGCGTTTCTCAACAGCGCCCAGACCCGCGAAGAGGCCGCGGACACCTACCGCGCCCTGCGCCGCCAGCAGCTCGACCTGCTCTACATCTCTCCCGAGCGCTTCGCCCTCGACGGCTTCGCCGAAAAACTCGCCGCCTTGGACATCAACCTGTTCGCGGTTGACGAAGCGCACTGCATTTCCGAGTGGGGGCCGGAGTTCCGCCCGGATTACCTGTCCCTGGGCCGCATCAAGGAGCTGTTCCCGGACACGCCCCTCGCGGCCTTCACGGCCACGGCCACGCTCAAGGCCCAGAAGGACATCATCGCACGCCTCGGCCTCAAGGCGCCGTTCATCCTGCGCGCGTCCTTCGACCGGCCCAACCTCAATTATGAGGTGCGCCCCAAGGAGGATCTCGCCGCGCAGCTCACGCAGTACATCGCCGCGCGCCCCGGCGACTGCGGCATTGTGTACCGCACCACGCGCAAACACACCGAGGCCACGGCCAGGGAGCTGCGCGCGCGCGGCGTCAAGGCCCTGCCCTACCACGCCGGCCTCGACCCCGAGGTGCGCAAAAAACACCAGGATCTTTTCATGCAGGGCAAGGCCGCTGTGATCGTGGCCACCATCGCTTTCGGCATGGGCATTGACAAGCCCGACATCCGCTTCGTGCTCCACGGCGACCTGCCCAAAAACATGGAAAGCTATTACCAGGAAACCGGGCGCGCGGGCCGCGACGGCCTGCCCTCGGACTGCATTCTTTTCTTTGGCTACGGGGACATCCCGCGCCTCGAATTCCTCATCCGGCAGGCCGAGGACGAAAAGCACATTGAAATCGCGCTCGAAAAACTGCGCCTCGTGAAACGCTACGCGGAGCGCGACATCTGCCGCCGCACCGCGATTCTGGCGTACTTCGACGAGGCCTACGGCGAAGACAACTGCGGCGCATGCGACATCTGCCGCGGCGGCGCGACCCAGCGCGACGCAACACAAGACGCCGCGCTCCTGCTCGAAGCGGTCAAGGACACGCGCGAGCGCTTCGGCGCCAGGTTTCTGATTCAGGCCCTGCGCGGCGAAACCCACGCCGACGAGCGCATCGTCAAATACGGCATCCACGCCCGGCCCTGGTTCCGCGGCGGCGCGCAGCGCAGCGAGGCGTACTGGAAGCGCGTGCTCAACGCCCTCATCGGCTGCGGCGCGCTTGTCGAGGAAGGCGAATACCGCACCCTGTCCATCGCCAA
>JAGUYV010000430.1 GCA_020061125.1 bacterium
ACACCGCCGCGGCCGCGCGCGCCGTGTGCGCCAGAAGCAGCAGAACGATGGCGGCGGCGGTTTTGTTCATGGCGGGTCTCATTCTTCATCAAGTGTGAATTCAATCCCGAGCGTGTAGCTTCCCGGCTGGTCGGCCCAGTTGGTGTTCAGCAACACATCCAGATCAATGACCGCATCGCCCGTGCCGGTGGCTACGATCTGGTCCAGGATGTCCGCGGGTTCGTATGCGCCCGATCCGTCCAGGCGCCAGAGAAGGTCCGTGGCGGGTTTTGCGCCCGCGGCGGAGGTCATGAAATCTGGGGTGCGTGCGCGCAGGGACAGGGTCCAGTTTGCGGCGCCGGTGTCCTGGATGACGATGCGCAGAGCGTAGGACATGGCTGCGGGATGGCGCTCGATGAAGCCGAGGCCGAGATCCGCGGCGCGCGCCTGCCCGAAATTCACCACCGTGGCGTCCGCTGTCATGGACAGTTCCGCGCGCGCGGGCGCGGCGCAAACAACCAGTGCGGCCAGGGCCGCGGGAATCATGGCCCGGAGCGCGCGTGTCATCGCTCGTCAGCTCCTTGCGCACCGGGCTGCGGCAACGGGATCTCAAAGCGCGTCTCGCCGGCCACAAGGTTGTCGCCGCCATAGTCCAGAACCGCCAGGGCGAGATATTCACCAGCAGGAAGCGGACCCTTCACGCGCGTATCCACCCAGATGGACTTGCCGGGAAATATATAGAATTCCTTGATCCCGGTTTTCAGCACGGATACGCCGTCCAGGGTGCGGATGTCCATGTAACCCAGGGGTTTCAGATAGTAATTGCCGGTGTTCTCGAACAGGATGCTGATGCTCATGCCGTCCTCGATCGCGGCATCCGGGGCGGGGGGTGCGGCTTTCATGCCCGCGATCCGGCCCTGCATGTTCGCACTGTCCTTGATGTTGACCACAAAGCGCGCGGCGTAGCGCAGCTTTGCTCCGATGAGCACCTGGCGGTGCGCGTCGTCTCCCTCGGGTTTCTCGGGACGGTTCTGGCCCTCGGCCATGACAAAGCTCCAATAGGAGCCGGAGGCGTCCATGGGAACCGTGAAGGAATACTTCACGACCTGCTCTTCACCGGGCCGCAGATCGAGTTGCGTCGGGCTGATGGAGAGCCAGGCGCTGCAGGTTCCGGGCAAAGAGCCGGGCGGGTTGGGGGTATACACGCCGTCCGGACCGCGGTCCCAGTCCAGGGCGTAAATGGTTATGGACTCGGGCTGCGCGCCGCCGGACACGCGGAACTGGCCCACGAAGGTCTGGCCCGGCTCTGCGTTAATCTCCACCACAAGGGGAGCAATATTGAATGCGCGGGCCGGGAGCGCCGCGGCAACAAGCGCGGCCAGAACAATGATTAATCGAATCGGGATTTGGCGGTTCATGACAAACTCCTCTTTTTAGTAGTGGCCGCGCCGGTTATCCGGCGTCAGCAGGCCATTCGCTGGCAGGCGCACGGCGCGGCGCGGCGCACGCACAGAATGCCGTCGAGCTTATAGCGGAAAAAAATGGATGCGATCTCCCGCCGCGGGTTCACGATGGCCATGCTGCCCCCCCGCGCCTCGATTCTTCCCTTGAGACGCAGCAGGAATCCGATGCCCATGCTGTCTATGAAGTTCACGGCCGCAAGGTCCATTTCCACGGCTGTGCCGGGTCCGGTCCAGGCCAGAATGTCGCGCTCGAAATCGCGGATGTCATACCCGATCAGCTCCCCCGCGGGAGCCGCCGTGATGCTGTGTTCGCGTCTGATGATTGTGTATGTCAGCATGATGGGAGTCCCCTCTATAAAACTGACCCGGCCGGCCCTGCGGGCGCGGCGTGCGCGCCCGCAGGGTCCGCTCGGGGTCAGTCCACCACGATGGTGTAGGTGAGGTCTGTTGAGTAGATGCCCGGCGTGTCCGAAGAGAACAGGAGCAGCCGGTAGTTGATGCTGTGCAGCTCGTTGGTGGCGGGCGCCTGTTCGTCCAGAACGGTTATCGCGTTTGTGCCGTCGAGCTGGTGTGCGTATGTGCCCGCGCCGTCCAGGTCCACGAACAGTTCGCGGGTGCTTTTGGTGTTCGATCCGCCGATGAACAGATCGTTGCTGGCTTCCACGGTGATGTCGAAGAAATCATTGGAGCTGGCGCTGATGATGCCGCCGTTGATGGCGTCCTTGTATCCGGCGGACAGCTCGGCGGCGGTGATGGAATTCGCGCCCGTGAGTTGCACGCTGGCGCCGCTCACCCACCATGTCAAATCCAGGATCGGCGGGATTTCCACATTCATGTCCACGGACAGCGATGTGCCCGCCGCGGCCTTGGCCGAAACCAGCAGTACCAGGAGCGTGATGATTGACAGCAGTTTTTTCATTGTTCTTTACCTCCGTTGTTTTTTGCCTTTGTGCACTGGCCCCGATGCCCGAGATTTCCGTGTGCTTCCGGCTTCTGGCGAACATAAAGACAAGATGCATGCCACGCCTTGATCCACGGCCTGGAGCCGCATGCCCGCATCCTAAAATTCGGTTTATTATTGGGGTTTTTTTGTTTGCGGCAAAATGCGGCCACTGCATTGCGCGCTGCCGCTCCCATGTTACACTGTATCGCGCATCCGGGCCGGAAACACGCCTTTCAGACCAGTGGAAAACGACGCAGAGTTGGGAGTGTTCTCAAGCAACGCCCGTGCTTTTTCATCGAAAGATATGGTCATGCCAGGTCAAATAACCCAAAATATTCCTGACCCGTGATGTAAAATAATGAATTTCGCGCGCATTACTGTTTAGGCCCGCTGAAATTCACAACGCACTGGGGGAAACGGTAACATGACAAAAACAAAACGATTTGTGCTCGTGCTGATTGCGGCCCTGGCGTGCGTATGGAGCGCGCGAGCGGTTGCGTATGCGGTTGAGGCGCAAACAGGAGGCGCCGCCGCGTGTGCGCTCGCCCCGGATCCTGGACCGTGCAAGGGCCTGTTCGAGAAATTCTACTTCGACGCCAAATCCGGCACATGCCGCAGTTTCTTTTACGGCGGATGCCAGGGCGTGGTTCCGTTTGAAACCATCGAGGAGTGCCGCGCCGCATGCGAACAGACCGGGGCCTTGCGGCTGTCGTACAGGATTTCGGAAAGGCCGGGACCGGCCATGTTCGTGGATGTGCTGTATCCCAATGGCTGGGACGAGCCGGAGATTTCGCTTACAGTGAACGGAGCGCCCGCAACCGCGCGGCGCGCGGGCGGCGGGTTCGACACCGAGTCGCAATTTGCAAGTTTCTTGCTCGCGCCGGGCGCGGCCGGAAACAAGGAGATCGTCGCAAAAGCCGCCGCCGGAGACAAGTCCGGCGAGGCGCGCACCGCCGTGTTCTGGAATCCGGATCCCCTGATTGCGCTTCTGGATACGGGCGGCCTCAATCAGGCCGTGCTCGAGCCGGGCGCGCTGCGGATTCTGGCCTGGCAGGCGCAGAATGTGAGCGCGAGCTTCAACGGCGCGCCGCTGGAGTTGAAAGCCGAGCGGCAGGACGCGGCCCTGGGAGATATCCTCGCTGCGTCTCCGGCCTGGCAGCAGGGGCTGAACACCCTGTCCGTGAAGGCGCGCGCCATGAACGGCGGCGAGATCGCCGAGGAATTCACCTTTGTGAACATGGCCAAAGGCCAGCTCGCCCTGCACCACACCGCATCGCTCGTTTACGGCGAAGTGGGCAGCAAAAGCGGGCCGTTCTACCGCATCGAGACGGACGGAGACGCCCTGTCATTGCAGGACGACAATTTCGGCGAGATATTCGCGCTGGACGACGAAGGCTGGCTTTTCCCCAAACAGGTGCTGACCGTGACCCTGGCCCCCCAAGCGCCGGGCAAGAGCACGCTGCGCATCTACAAGAAAGAGCATTTCACCCAGGGCGAAACCCTGCTGCGAGAGATTCCCGTGACCGTCGCCGGGAAGTGACGCGCCGCGCGTCACGCCCTGAAGAAAAGATATGACATTGCGGCGAACAGCGGAAGCAGGAACGCCGCGGCCCAGCCAAGATACCCCAGGAACGAGGGCATGGAAACCTCGTTTTCCTCGCAGATGGATTTGACCATGAAATTGGGCGCATTGCCGATGTAGGACACAGCGCCGAAGAACACCGCGCCCATGGAGATGGCGAGCAGGATGTGCTGGGGCACGCAGCCTCCGGCCACGGCCACGCAGCCCTCGCCGCCCATGGTTTTGGCCAGAGACAAGAATGTCAGGTATGTGGGCGCGTTGTCCAGCATCGCGGACAGCCCGCCTGTCATCCAGAAATACTGCCATGCGTATCCCAGAG
Organism: bacterium; assembly: GCA_020061125.1. Taxonomy (GTDB): domain Bacteria; phylum UBP15; class UBA6099; order UBA6099; family DSWB01; genus DSWB01. The sequence goes on from JAGUYV010000430.1 coordinate 4,287, forward strand.
ACAGCGCGCCCGTGGCGCCCTTGTGCTCGAGAATGTTCAGCGCGGGGATCATGCACGCGAAAATCGCGGCGAACAGCACGGCCACTTCCTTGACCGGAAACCAGGTGAATCCATTTTCGCGGCGCAGCGCCGCCGGGGTGGTCTTGAGGGCAAGCGCGGCCATGAGACCCATGAGCGCAACCTGGATCGCGTCCCTCGCGAAACCCAGCTCTTTCATGTCTCGCAGAACCGTGCCGTAGAAGATGACCGTTCCCATGACCCCGAGCAGGAACAGAAAATTGTGCGCGCCCGCAATCGCGAATTTCTGGGGCGGCTCGTCCGCGGCCTGGTCTCCGGAGATCAGGCCCCCGTCTCTTTTGAGAATCAGCGTGTCAAGAACGAAGAACACCGCCAGCAGAACGGCCGTGGCCAGCGCCCAGCCGGGCAGCATGTATATCAGCGTCCACTCGAACGGAACCCCCTGAAGAAAGCCCAGGAACAGGGGCGGGTCGCCCAGGGGCGTGAGGGAGCCGCCGATGTTGCTCACAAGGAAAATGAAGAATACGAAGATATGAATTTTCGTCTTTCGGTTTTTGTTGATGCGCAGCATGGGGCGGATCAGCACCATGGACGCGCCCGCGGTTCCGATGAAGCTGGCCACAACGGAGCCCGTGAGCAGGAACGCGCTGTTTGTCAGCGGAGAGCTTTTGAACGAGCCGCGCACCAGAATGCCGCCGGAAATCACGAAAAGCGATCCCACCAGGGCGATGAACGAGCAGTATTCCACAAGCACATGCAGAGATTTGTCCGGAAGGATGACCGCCATGAGCACAGCCATGGGCAATCCGAATGCAAGGCTCACTTTGGGAAAGTTGTGATGCCACCAGTGCGCGTTGATGAGCGGGAGCAGGGCGATGCACAGCAAAATGCCCGCAAATGGCAGAACCCAGACAGGAGACATGTCCACAGGCGCGCTGCCCGCGGCCAGGGCCGGCGAGGATGCGCCTGTAAGCGTCAGCGCTGCGATAAGCGCCGTGAATCCAATGCTGGCATAAAACTTACCGGTAGTCATCAATCCTCCTCGGCGCGTCTGCCTTCAGACGAGCGCTTGTGATGTTTTTCTGTGATTCAAAACAAAACGGCCATGATACTCTTTCAATAATTTTATCACAAAAAAGGTTCCCGAAAAAAGGCGGGCGATGAGTAGCGTCTCGCCAGGCGCGGGTCTTGCCTGATATAATTGGCGCAGCGGGCCGCCCGCCGACGCCATGGACACTCGCCGCCGCACACACCTTCTCATTCCCCTGTTGCTGTTCGTATTTCTATCGTGCCTGTACGGACTGTGCATTCAGGGCGTGCCGCGGCGCGGGGATCCCGAGGGCATGTTTCTGGTGGCGCGCAGCCTGGCGCTGCGCGGGGATGCCGCCCTGGCCCCGGACGCGTCCATCCCTATGGTGGCGGGCC
>JAGUYV010000129.1 GCA_020061125.1 bacterium
GCGCTGGCGGCGGGCGCGGCCCTGCTCCTCGCCATGGCGCGCGTTCGCAACCGCGGACAATGACGCATTATTAAAGAAAATTCGATCTTGTGTTATAATTCGGTTCGCGCAAGGCCTGAACAATCCGTTTTCCCGCGCTGCGAAAGATTGCGCGTTCGGATTGCATTAATAATTGATGAAAAAGCCGTTGGGAACGCATGCGCGGCGCGAGAGCACGAATCCCGCAGAGGGGCGCAGCCAGGCCGGACCGCCAAGTTTGGGACAGGAGTTCAGAAATATGCCCGAAATGCGATTCAAGCTCGCAATGGTATTTGCGCTGTTTCTGGCCCTGGCGCCGGGGGTTTGCGCCAGCGCCGAGACCTACACCTTCATCATGCCCGTGCCAAAGAATTTGAGCATCGGCTCCATAGCCCAGCTCACCAAAAACGCGGGCGCAGCCATCAACAAAAAAACCGGCCTCAACATCGTGGTCCAAGAATACGAGTATTCTTATCTGGACGAGCCGATGTTCAAGCTCCTGGACAAGCTCAACGCCGGCCAGCTCGATTTCCTGCTCGCGTTCCCAGCGGACTATATGCGCTATAAAATCAAGAATCCCAAGGACAAATCCCTGCCCCTTTTCACGGTGAGCATGTTCGGCCGCCACACGCATGATGTGTGTTTCTACACGCGCGCTTCCGACGGCATGTCCAAACCCGCGGACCTCAAGGGCAAGTCCTGGGGCGGCGCGCGCCTGCGCTATCCGCAATACCTGCTGCACGAAGCCGGCATTGACGCCGACCCGAACAAGTTCTTCGGCAAGCTCTCCTTCATGCAGGAAGAGAACATCAACGAGATGCTCGACAGGGTGCTCAAGGGAGACATTGACGCGATCTCCATGCCCACCTACCAGGTCAACATGGTCATCAACGCGGACAAAAAATACAAGGCCATCAAGTCCTTCGGGTGCAAGGAATACGAGCACAACTGGATCATCGTGTACCGAAAGGGCATTCCCAAAGAGCACGCGGAGGCTCTCAAGGACGCGTTTCTGACCGCGCACAAAAACAAGGAATTCGCGCAGTTCAAGTTCCTGCTCACCGCCATCAAGGGCCGCTTCGAGGCCGTGGACATCCAGGACCTCAAAAACTCGATCCGCATCGCAAAACTCATGAACAAGTACAAGTGGATTGACAAGGAAACAGCGTACCTCAAGAAATACAAGGACAAATTCTGACAGGAGCGGACATGACCCCGAAACGCATCGCCATCATCTTCGCGCTGGTTCTGTGCCTGGGCGCGGCCGCCAGATGCGCCGCGCAAACTTACACCATGATCATGCCCACGCCCAAGGGCTTGAGCATGGGATCCATGGATGCGCTGCTCAAGGACATGGGCAAAGCCATAGAGAGAAAGACCGGCATCAAGGTCACCGTGGTCAATCTGGAATTCGATTACCTGGACACGCCTGTGGAAGACACTCTTGCCAAGATGAAAGCGGGCAAAGTGGACCTGGCCATGGTTTTCGGCATTGACTATGTGCGCTACGCCGCCAACAACAAGATCAACGCCGTGCCCCTGTTCGCCATCAGCATGTTCGGCCGCTCCTCGTACGATGTGTGCCTGTTCACGCGCAAGGCCGACAACATCAAGAGCGCCAAAGACCTCAAGGGCAAAGTCTGGGGCGGCGTGAAAACCAAGAACGCGCGGTACATCATGCACCTCGACGGCATTGACAAGCCCATGAGCGGCTTTTTCTCCAAACTCGTGTACATGCCAGAGGAAAATGTGGTCACCCTGCTCGACGCGCTGCTGGACAAAAAAATTGATGTGTTCACCGTGCCCAACTACCAGGTGAACATGACCCGCAACACCAACAAGAAATACAACCAGGTGGCGGACATAAGCTGCCGCGAGTACGAACACAACTGGTTTATCGTTTACAACAAAGACACCGTGAGCAAGGAAAACGCGGCCAAGATCAAGGAAGCGTTCATGGCCGCGCACAAGGATCCGCAGTTCGCGCAATTCAAGTTCCTGCTCACCGCGGTCAAGGGCCGGTTCGTGGGCATGGAAATCAAGGACCTCGCCAACACGGTGAAAATCGTCAAGTATCTGCAAAAATACAAATGGGATCAAGAGGAACTGGCGTTCATCAAGAAGAACTTCAAGAGGTGACGGCGCGGCGCACGCCCGCGCCCGGGGATTCGACACACGGAGGCCACAGAACATGAAAAACTGGAAAACAGCCATTGCCGCGGCGTTGCTGGCGCTCGCGCTCACAAGCGCGCACGCGCACGCCAAAGCCTATAAATTCTTCGTGCCGATTTCCGAGGGCTTGAGCATGGGGTCGCTCTCGAACATGCTCAAAGAGCTGGCCGCCACCGCGCAGTCCAAAACCGGCATCGAGATCCAGGTGGTGGATTACACCTACGAAAAGGGCGAGGATGTCATGCCCCGCATCGTGGACATGTTCAAAAAGAAGCAGATTGATTTCTCTTTCATGTTCTCGCAGGATTTCATCAAGTACGCCAAGAGCGGCGAGAATGTTGCGGTCCCGTTCTTCACCATCACCATGTTCGGCAAACCCTACGCGAATATGTGCGTTTACACGCGCAAGGACGACAACCTCAAGACCGCGCAGTCGCTCAAGGGCAAGGTCTGGGGCGGCACGCACACCGTGGCCACGCGCTACATTCTCTATAAAAACGGCATTGACCAGCCCATGAAAAAATTCTTCTCCAAAATGGTGCTGATCAATGACTCGAACACCGCGGCCATGCTGGACGCGCTGCTCGAAAACAAGATTGACGCCGCAGTCATGGCCTCGTTCCAGGTCGGAATGGTACGCGCCAACAACAAGAAATACAACGCCCTGTCCGAAGCCCAATGCGTGGAGTACGAGCACAACTGGGTTTTCGTGCATCACAAAGATCTGCCCAAAGACCTCGTGGCCAAGATCAAGAAAACCTTCCTGAATGCGCACAAGGACAAGGATTTCGCCAAGTTCCATTTTCTGATGAAGGCCATCCAGGGCCATTTCGTGGACATCGAGGCCAAAGACCTCAAAACCACAAAGGAAATCGTGGAGCTGGCCGAAGACAAGGGATGGTTCGCCGAGGAAAAGGCGTTTATCGGCAAATAGCCGTTCACACACAGCCGGACCCGCCCGGCGCAATCCTGCATGAAAGGATGCTGATACCATGAAAATCCGCTTTCACGCAACCGCGTTCATCCTGGCTGCCCTGCTGCTTGCGGCCGCATGCCCGCGCCAGGCCCAGGCCAGAGACTATGTCATGCTCATCCCCATGGTCGAAGGCCTCGCCGAAGGCGCTTTCTCCAAGGTGCTCAAAGACTTCACCGCGGCCGTTTCCAAAAAAACCGGCATCCCTCTCAAGTGGGACGACATGAAGTATCCCAAGGGCGCCAAGATCGGCAAGAAGGTCCTTGAAGCCGTCAAGGCCGGCAAGGCCGATGTGGTTCAGATGAACGGCCTCGATTATCTCATGGTCAAAAATGAAGTGGACGACCTCATGTATCCCGTGTTCAGCATGACGCTCATGAAGAAGCCCTACACCGAGGCCTGCGCGTTCGTGCGCGCGGATTCGCCATACAAAACCATCGCGGACCTCAAGGGCAAGCGCTGGGGCGGCACAGACACCATGCACTCGCGCTACCTCATGCTCCTCGAAGGCATTGACAAGCCCGTGGACGACCACTTCGGCTCCATGTCCTACATCCTTGATTCCGACACCAAGAAGCCCCTGGACGCGCTTCTGGCGAACAAGATAGACATCTACATCACCTCCGGCTTCGTGGTGGACATGGTGCGCAACGCGGACAAAAACTACGCCAAGGGCATCCGCGAACTCAAGTGCGCCGAATACGAGCACAACTGGATCTTCTTCGCCAGCAAGAAAATGGACAAAGAGCACATCAAGACCCTGGTCAAGACCATTCTCCAGGCACACAAGGACAAGGATTTCGCGCAGTTCCACTTCATGCTCACAGCCATCAAGGGCAACTTCATCCCCTTCAAGGCCGAGGAACTGGACACCACCAAGAAAATTCTCAAGCTGGCCACGGACAAGGGCTGGCTCAAGGAAGAACAGGCCTGGCTCAAGAAGCACCAGGATTGACCCGGCGCCAACGGCCTCTCCAATGAACGCCTTTGCAGCATGCGCACGCATCGCCCCGGCCGCGGTTCTGCTTCTGGCCCTGGCCGCGGGCTGCGCGCGCGGTCCCGCGAACAAGCCCAAAACCGCTTCACCCGGCGCAACTCCCACCGCGCCGCACGGGGATTCCTCCTATTACGAATACAAAGCGGAACAGGACGGCTTCTCCGTGACCCTGCCCGCAACGCATCGCGGCGTGCAGCGTGAAACCGCGCCCATGGACACGCCCCTCGGCCCCAAAACCCGTGTCACGCACAGCGTCGAGGCCGGGGATCTCCTCTTCATGGTCAACCTCGTGCCCCTTCCCGAACTGAATATCATGCAGGAGCGGCAGCGCGACGAATCCGTCGAGGACCTGGCGCGCGGACTGGCCAAGCACGGGAATCTGCTGTCCCTGGAGCCGGCGCGCGCCTCGGGCGGCCGCGCCTGGCGCGTGCGCTATACGGCAACCATCCAGGGCCACACCCTGCATTTCGCAGCTCTGGTGCTGTACCGCAACGCGCACCTGCACCAGTTTCAGGCCGGCGCGCTCGATCCCTCGCTCCTGGACTCCCCAGCGGTATCGCGATTCCTCGAAAGCCCCGAACTATTCAACTGAACTCCGCATGGGAAATGCGATCATTCGACGCTGATTCAACGGCGCGGGAACAAGGGGACGCCGTTACGCCTTGTGCGTGAATTCATTCATGGGGAAAGCGCGGCGGTGCGCCGCGTAGGACTATTTGAGCAGATTGTTAGCGATGACGATGCGCTGGACCTCGGAGGTGCCTTCGTAGATGGTGGTGACGCGGGCGTCTCTGTAGAGGCGCTCGATTTTGTAGTCCTGGATATAGCCGTAGCCGCCGTGGATCTGGAGGGCGTCGTAGCAGATGCGGTTGGCGGCTTCTGTGGCGAAGAGTTTGGCGATGCTGGCTTCGCGGGTGAGGGGTTTTCCCTGCTCTTTGAGAGCGGCGGCGTGCAGGGCCAGCCATTGCGCGGCCTCGATGTCGCGGTCGGCGTTGGCGATCATCCACTGGATGGCCTGAAACCGGGCGATGGGACGCCCGAACTGCTTGCGCTCTTTGGCGTACTCCACGGCTTCATCGAGGGCGGCGCGCGCGATGCCGATGGCCTGCGCCGAGATGCCGATGCGGCCGCTGTCCAGGGCCTGCATGGCGATACTGAAGCCTTCGCCCTCGCGGCCAAGCATGTTCTCCGCGGGCACGGCGCAGTCCTCGAAGGTGAGGGGCACGGTGCTGGACGCGCGCAGGCCCATTTTTTTCTCCGGGGGGCCGATGATCAGGCCGGGCGCGCCGCGCTCGACGATGAAGGCGCTCAAGCCGCGGTTTCCGGGCTGGCCACCGGTGCGAGCAATGACCACGAACACGGTGGCGTGCGTGCCGTTGGTGATGAACGCCTTGGCGCCGTTGAGGATATACTGCTTGCCCTTGAGCTCGGCTTTGAGGCGCGCGCTGCCCGCGTCCGTGCCCGCGTCCGGTTCGGTGATGGCGAATGCGCCCAGGCCGCTGCCCGAGGCCAGGGGTTCGAGAAAACGCTTCTTCTGCTCGTCCGTGCCGTGGCGGTAAATCGGCTCGCAGGTGAGGTTGTTCACGGACATGGTCACGGCCGTGGACGCGCACGCCCAGGCGATTTCCTGAAGAGCCAGCACATAGCTGATTGCACCCGCGCCCGCGCCGCCCCAGCGCTCTTCAATCATCATGCCCATCAGCCCGAGTTCTCCCATGGCCCGAAGGTTCTCCTCGGGAAACACGGCGGAGCGGTCGTGTTCCGCGGCCGCGGGCGCGATCTGCTCGCGCGCAAACTCGCGCACCATGAGCCGGATCATGCGCTGTTCATCGGTGAGTTCGAACATGGGATTCCTCGATTCACGAATTATGGCGGGCTACGGCGTGTACACCACCACGAGCAGCTCGGTCTTTTTGGATCCCGGGTTGCTCAACTTGTGGATGATGCTGGAATTGAAGTGCAGGGTCTGGCCCTTGCGCAGGTCGCTGATTTTCTGCCCCACCTCGATTTTGAGGCGGCCTTCGAGCACATAGATGAATTCCTCGCCCTCGTGCTGGTACTGCGCGCCCTCGAGGTCGCTGTTCGGATCTATGGTGACGAGGAAGGCTTTCATGTGCTTGTGCGCGGCGTCGGGGGTGAGGGTTTTGTAGGAGTACGCTTTCTGGCGCTTGATCAGCCCCTCGGCCTTGCGCTTGCGCGCCGCGGCCGGGTCCTCGCTGTCAAGAAAAGTGCCCGCATCCACGGTCAGCGCCTTGGAGATCTGGATGATGGCCGACACCGTGGGCATGAGCTTCCCGCTCTCCACCTGCTCGAGGTAGTCTTCGGTCAGCCCGGTTTCCGTGGACAGTTGCGCGAAGCTGTACCCTGCTTTCTTGCGCAGCCGTTTCATGCGCGATGCAAAATCCGTGTCCGGCGCTTTGCTTTTCTGTGTGGCCATGGAATCCTCCGGGTTGAAATAAAACTGCGCCTGGCTCAAAGGGCGCAGGGCGCTGAAAGGAAGCGAGGTGCGAGTCGTGAAAGACAAAAACCCGCAAAAACAATTCGATGCTTCTTATATGCCGGGCGATCCGGCGGTCTGCATGCCCCTCGCATTCCAGAAAAATTTGCTTGTCTCTCTGCGCCCTCCGCGAACCTTTGTGTCCTCTGCGTTTAATCCTTTGCCTTTTTGCCTGTCCCTCCGGGGCCTCTGTGGCCTCCGTGGTTATCCCTGCCTTTGCCTTTGTTTTCGTATTTTCTTTTGCTGCGCCCTGCGCGCTGCCCCCTACCCGTTCAATATCTTCCCAATCTTCTGCTGCAGCGACGACAGCATGAGCGCGATTTGCGTCTGTCCCGTGATGGCGAAATCGCCACTGACCATGGCTTTCATGGGGTCGGTTTTGCCGGTGAGCACGGCCAGGGCCGTGGGCGCGTCCTTGAACTCCACGCGCGCGGCTGCGTCCGGGGCGTCGCCTGCCGTGGCCGAGA
>JAGUYV010000151.1 GCA_020061125.1 bacterium
AATTCCCCGGCCATGCGCCGCAGGCCGGGACCGACGATCACGGCGTGCGTGGCCGCGGCGCGCACAGCTTCATAAAATTCCGTGTAATCAAGGCCCTTGTCGTCTCCGCCAAGAATCAGCACCATGGGCCTTCCCTTGAACGCGCGCATGGCGGCCAGAGCCGCGTCCGGGTTCGTGGCCTTGGAATCGTCCACGAATTCCACGCCGTTCTTCACCGCCACGGTCTGAATGCGGTGCGGGAACCCGCCGAAAGAGCACAGCCGCTCCGCCACATCGTCCGCCGGTACGCCCAGAACCAGCCCGCACAGGGCTGCGTGCAGGGCGTTGGAATGGTTGTGCTCTCCTTTGAGCAACATGTCCGATTCATGGCACAGCTCGATGTCCGCGCCCCCGAGGCGCGCGATCAGCGCGCCCTTGCGCATGAATGCGCCGCGCTCCATTTCCTGGCGCGTGGACACGAACAGCACATCCGCGGCCGTGCCCGCAGCCATGGCGCGCACTCTGGGATCGTCGCGGTTCAGCACCGCCGTGTCTCCGGCCTCCTGCTGTTCGATGAGCCGCCGCTTGGCCGCGGCATACGCGTCCATGGTTCCATGCCGCTCCAGGTGATCGGGCTGCACATTGAGAATCATGGCCACGCGCGGCCGCAGGGTGTCGCAGAGTTCGAGCTGGTAGCTGCTCAACTCGGTCACGAACACAGTGTCTTCATTGCTGTCCGCCACGGCTTCGATCAACGGATCGCCGATGTTGCCAACCACCCGAACATCGCGGAATTTCGCGCCCAGGATGTGCCCGGTCAGCCCGGCCACGGTGGTCTTGCCGTTGGTGCCGGTGAGACCCGCGAATACCCCGTCGGCCAGGCGGAACGCCAGTTCGATTTCCGACAGCGCCGGAATCCCGCGCTGCGTGAACTGCTTGACCAGCGCGTGTTCGGGCGACAGGCCGGGGCTTAATACGATCAGTTGCGGATCCGCATCAGCGGCCTGCGCGGACGGCATGAACCGCGCGCCCGCGGCTTCCACGGCCTCGATTGTCTGCGCGAACGCGGACAGGTCCGCTCGCGTGTCCGTAACGGTCACCTCCGCGCCCAGGGGTGCGAGCACGCGGGCGCAGGCCCGGCCCGTGACGCCAAGCCCTACAACCAGCACGCGCATTCCCTTGAGCCACGCGGCCTGCTTCAAATCCCTGTCCTCCTCACCGCGCAAACGCCATGAGCGCCGCGGCGCAACACGCGGCCGTGAAGATCCAGAACCGCGCCACAACGCGCGTCTCCGGCCATCCGGCCTTTTCAAAATGATGGTGGATCGGCGACATTAGAAACACGCGCCGGCCCGTGGTGCGGAAAAACGCCACCTGAATGATCACCGACAAGGCCTCGGCCGCAAACAGCAGCCCGGCCACGGCCAGAAACAGTTCGGCTCGCGCCACAATGGCCACAGCCGCAAGAAGCCCGCCGATGTACAGAGAACCCGTATCGCCCATGAACAGGCTCGCCGGGTGCGCATTGAACCACAGGAACCCGCCCAGCGCGCCCGCGAGCGCCGCCAGCACGGGGATGAACTCTCGGGCCGCGGCGTCGCCGGTGCGCGCGAGATACAGCCCGAACGCCGCGGCCACGAACACCGTACAGCCGCCAAGCAGGCCGTCCAGCCCGTCCGTGAAATTCACGCTGTTCAGCGTGCCCGCAAACACGAAAATCACAAACGGAACAAACGCCCACGCCAGATCCAGATCCGCAAGCCCGAACGGCATGCGAACCGCCGTGGGCATGTCAACGAACCGCAAGACATACCACGCCGCAGCGCCGCCCAGCGCGAGTTGCAGCACAAACCGGTAGCGCGCTTTGACACCCTCGGTTTTTTTCCAGATGAATTTGGCCAGATCGTCGGCCATGCCGATGAGGCAGCACGCCGTGGCCATGGCGATGGAGAACCATGCGTGGCGGCCCGGCGCCGCGCCAGAAATCAACAGCGCCAGGGGCAGCGCCACGGCGAACCCCGCTCCGCCCATGGTCAGGGTGCCGGATTTGGCGCGGTGCGATTCCGGGCCCTGTTCACGTATAATCTGCTGCGCCTTGATGCGCCGCAGCAACGCCATGAGCGCGGCCGTGATCGCAAGGTTCAGGACCAGGGCCAGCAAACCCGCGGCGAGCAGCCGTTCCATCAGATCTTCCCTCCGGTCAGCATTTCCACGACTTTTTCCAGATGCATGCCCCTCGAACCTTTGACCAGAATGAGATCGCCGGGCAGAAACAACGCGCCCATGCGCCGCTTGAGCAAGGGAATAGTCTCCACCGCCACGACCATGTCCCCGGGCATGCCGCTCTCGAGGGCGCCCTCGGCGATCTGCGCGGCCTCGGGTCCGATGGCGATCAGCAGATCGCAATTTCCGTCCACAAGTTTGTTGCCGATGTCGAAGTGCTCCTGGCGCGAGTATTCGCCCAGCTCGAGCATGTCCGCGAGCACGGCAACCCGTCTTCCGCCCCACGGCAGTTCTCCCAGCATCTGAAGCGCAAAGGACAGGGAGGTGGGATTGGAGTTGTAGGTGTCGTCAATAATCACGGACCCGCCGGGCGTTTGGATGCGGCGCATTCTGCCCTGTTCGGCGATGTCCTGAAACAGCCCTGCCTTGATTTCCTCCACGCTCATGCGCAGATACAGAGCCACGGAGATCACGGCCAGCGCGTTGTACACATTGGCGCGGCCGAGCAGGGGCAGGCGCACATGCCAGGGCTGGCCGGCGCCATGCACGCGGAACGAGATGCCGTTGAAGTCGCAGGAAATGTCCGTGGCGCGCAAGTGGCCGCTGTTGATGCCGAATGTCACCACGGCGGCGCGCGTGCGTTTGGCCAGCCAAAGGGTCCACGGATTGTCCGCGTTCAAGAACACGGGCGATCCCTGGGGCGCTTCTTCAATGAGTTCTCCCTTGGCCGCGGCGATGGCTTCGGCGCTGCCAAGTTCGCCGATGTGGGTTTTTTCCACATTGGTGATCACGGCGATGTCCGGGGTTGCGATGCGCGCCAGTTCCCGGATCTGGCCGGGACCGCGCATGCCCATTTCCAGAACCACGGCGCCGGTGTCCGCACCCGCGCGAAGAAGGGTCTTGGGCACGCCGATTTCGTTGTTCTCGTTTTTCTCCGTTGCCACCACGCGCCAGCGCCGCGCCAGCACATTGCGCATCATGTTCTTGGTGGTTGTTTTTCCGCAACTCCCGGTAATGGCCGCGACCGGTGCCCGCAGGGTTTTGCGCGCGGCCGCGCCCATGTCCTGATACGCGCGCAAAGTGTTCTCGACGCGCAGGACCGCGAAATCACCGGGCAGCCGTGCGCGGCCCAGGCTCTTGCCGTTCGCGGCCGCGCAGCCGATCGCGCCCTTTCGCGCGGTGTCCGCTATGAACTTGTGCCCGTCGAATTTTTCTCCCTCCAGAGGAACGAAAAAAGCGCCGGCGCATTCTCCCCTGCTGTCCGTGGTAATATCCCGGATCAGCAAATCGGCGCGCCCGCGCTCCACGGCGCCGCCCGTGGCGTCAGCCAATTGTCCCAGGGTCAGCGGCTCCATGCCCCATCCTTTCCTGGAGGATCTTGCGCGCCACCACGCGGTCGTCGAAATGGATGGTGCGGTCCTTGAATATCTGGTAGTCCTCGTGTCCCTTTCCGGCAATCACAATGACATCGTTTTCGCGCGCGCCGCCGATGGCCGCGTGAATGGCCGTGTACCGGTCTTCTTCGATAAGGTATTTGAAATCCCTGGGCGCGGTTTTCTGTTCAAGCTCAAGCTCCACGCCGTTCACGATCTGCTCGATGATGCGGTAAGGATATTCGGTGCGCGGATTGTCCGAAGTCACGATTGCGAAATCCGCGAGGCGTGCGGCCGCGCGGCCCATGAGCGGGCGCTTGCCGCGATCCCGGTCTCCGCCCGCTCCGAACACCACGATCAGGCGGCCTCCGCAGATCCGGCGCGCAGATTCAAGCACATTCAAAAGCCCGTCGGGCGTGTGTGCGTAATCCACAATCACGGTGAAGGGCTGGCCCTGATCAATCTTCTCGAACCGGCCCGGAACGCAGGGCATGGAGCGCAGGGTGTTCTGGATGTTTTCCGCGGGAATGCCCTCGGCCAGCGCCCAAGTTATGACGGCCAGCGCGTTGTATACATTGAACAGGCCCAGAAGGCCGGACACCACGCGGAACGCCGGAGCGAACGCGCTGTTCACGGTGAAGGCGATCCCGGTGGCGTCAAAAGCGACATCCGTTGCGCGCACATCTGCGTCCGCGCTCTCGATGCCGTATGTTACTACGCGGCCCGGCAGGCCCTCGTGCGTTTTCTCATAGTGTTCGTCATCGCGGTTCAGCGCCTTGATTCCGTCCTCGGCCACGGCGTCCATGAGAAACGCTTTCTTGGCTGCGAAGTAATCTTCAAAATCCTTGTGGAAATCCAGGTGGTCCTGCGTGATGTTCGTGATAATGCCGGCGTTGAAGCGGCATCCGGCGATGCGATGCAGAACCACGGCGTGGGACGACACTTCCATGCTCACATGCGAGCATCCGCGATCCTTCATGCGCGCAAGCAGCGCCTGAAGGTCCAGGGACTCGGGCGTGGTGCGCTTGACCTTGAGTTCCTCGTCCGCGATGCGATTGACCACGGTGCCGAGCAACCCGGTGGTTTTGCCCAGGGAACGCAGCAGGGCGTCGGCCATGAACGCCACGCTGGTTTTGCCGTTGGTGCCCGTGACCCCGAGCAGGTGCAGCCCGTCCGCGGGATGGCCGAAAAAGTTTGCGGCCAGCACCCCCATGGCCCTGCGCGTGTCCGCGACTTTGATCACGGTCACGCCCTCGAAATCGCCATTGTAGCCTTCGACCACGAGCGCGGCCGCGCCGCGCGCCACGGCCTCGGGCATGAACGCGTGCCCGTCCACATTGAATCCGCGAATGCAGAAAAACAGGGCGCCGGGCGAACACTCGCGCGAGTCGTAGCACAGAGCTGAAATTTCAGGATTCTCGGGGCCGCACAGCAATTCGCATTCGTATCCGTCCAGGATCTGCTGCAGTGTTCTGGTCATCACGGCGTCACATCCGTTCGGTTTTCGCCCGCCCACGACAGGGCCGTGGTGGATGAGGGCGGAATTTTTTTGTAGAGCAGGGTCTGCATCATGACCCGCTGAAACAGGGGCGCGGCCGTGAGGCCCGCGTAATAATACGGCTTGGGATTGAGCAGCACAGTCACCACAACGAATTTGGGATCGTCGGCCGGGGCGAAGCCTGCGAACGAAGCGATGTAGCGCCTCTCCGCGCGGTACGACCCGCCCACGGCGACTTTGGCCGTGCCCGTTTTGCCGCCCACGGCATATCCGGGGATCTGCGCTTTCTTGCCCGTGCCATCGGCCACAACGGACGCCATCATGCGGCGCAGGACATCCGAAGTCTCCTTCGAGATCACGCGCCGCACGCGCACGGGCTTGTTCTCCTTGACCACGGAGCGGTCGGGCGCCACCACGCGCTGCACCAGCAGCGGCCGCATGAGCCACCCGCCGTTGACCAGCGTGCTGTACGCCACCGCCATCTGCAGCGGCGTCACAGAGATGCCGTGCCCGTACGAAACCGTGGCGATGGTGCTTTTACGCACCCAGTTCTGTTCCGCGGGAAGCAGCCCCGGCTCGGACCCGTTCAGGCCGATGTCGTACCGGATCCCGAACCCGAATTTCTTGAGGTATTCCTTGATGATTTCGGGGCCGATGGTCATGCCGATTTTCGCGAAGCAGATGTTGCTCGACTTTTCCATGCACTTGGCCAGGTCTATTGTGCCGTACGCATCGTTGTGCGACTCGGTGATGTTGAATCCGTCAATGCGCAGCACGCCGGGGCAGAACACCGTGGGGCTGTGCTCCTTGAATTGCCCGCTTTCCATGGCCGCGGCCGCGATCACGGATTTCATAATGGACCCCGGCTCGTACACATAGCTCAAGGCGTTGTTGCGGTAGCTGCTCTTGGGGAAATCCTTGTAATTCGACGGGTTGAATGTGGGGTTGCTGGCCATGGCCAGAATGCGGCCCGTGTGCGGGTCCATGACAATGACCGCGCCGCCCTCGGCGTTGTGTTCGGCCACGGAATCGGCAAGCTCCTTTTCCGCGGTGTACTGGATGGCCCGGTCAATGGTCAGAACCAGGTCGTTGCCGTTTTTGAAATTGACCCGCTTGCTTTCGCTGTTTGGCACATTGCGCCCGATGGCGTCCTTTTTCAGGTACACCACGCCGTCCTGGCCGCGCAGATGCTTTTCGTATGTGGCTTCCAGACCCTCAATGCCCGTGTCCAGGCCCTGGAACCCGATGATGTTGGCGGCCAGGGAATCCTGGGGATACACACGGCGCGTGGCGTCCAGAAACCCGATGCCCTTGAGATCCAGGCTCTTGACCGCAGACGCATCCGCGTCGTCGGCATGGCGCTTGACCCAGATAAACGGAACATCCTTGCTCAAATCATCGAGCAGCGTTTTCTTGTCAACGCCGGACAAAACCTGCGAAAGCATGCCGGCAATGCGTTTTTTGTTTCCGATTTCTCCTGGCATGGCGTAAATGGACTGGCACGGCACATCCATGGCAAGGATCTCGCCGTTTGTGTCCAGAATGGCGCCGCGCCGCGCATGCAGATCAATGCGGCGAAGACTCTGCCTTTCGCGGTAGGCCGTGAGCTTGCCTGCCATGGCCGTGTTGACCTGCACCACCCGGCCCGCAATCAGCAAAAAACACACGCAAAAGCATATATAAATAAAAATAATCCTTTTAATGTTAGTGTTGGTTTTTGCGGTTTTCATTCCCCCGTACCTTACCGCGTTGTTTGAAGCATCTGATAGTAGTCGTAGGAGAGGAAGCAGAAACGGACTCGAGCGATGGGCGTCAGATGGGATCTTTGTGCGGTTCGTTGCTTGTGAGCGCCAGGGCGCCGGTGGCCCTGCCCGGATCCACATAGAAAACCTGCTCGGGCGAGTGCATGATCACTCCGGCCTCAACCAGGTTTTTCTCGATGGATTCGAAGGACTGCAGGCTGTTGAACTGCGCCTCCAGCTTTTCGATGTCCGCGGTCAGGCGCGCGTTCTTGATTTTGTAGTCGTCAATCTTCTGGTATGTGTTGTCAATGTCGAGCCGCAGCCAGACCTGCGCGGATGCGATGACGCACATGAACAGCGCGGCCAGAATCACGGCGCCCAGAATGTTGAGCCACTGGCCGCCCATGGACGGCATGGGCAGAGGCGTTTCCTGCCGGGGCGGCTCCGGGTTGCGGTATTCCATTTTTGTCGCGGCAGCGTTCATTCTCATCAAATCCTTTCCACAATCCGTAGTCTTGCGCTTCGGCTTCGCGGATTCTCCGCGATCTCCTTTTCCTGCGGCACAATCACTTTCCTGTTCACCAGCCTGATTACCGGCGGGTTGCTGCACAAACACTCATCGGGGGGGAGTTCGCAGCGGCAGCCCCTGGCCGCGCGCCGGAACAAGTCCTTGACGATTGCGTCTTCCCGGCTCTGGTACGAGACCACTGCGATGCGCCCGCCGGGTGCAACAAGCCTCATGGCCTGGCGCAGAGAGGACTCCAGGGCGCCGGCCTCGCGGTTCACGGCCATTCGCAGGGCCATGAAAACCCTTGTGGCCGGGTGCCTCGCCTGCCTGCCCCCGCGGCCCGCAACCGC
>JAGUYV010000400.1 GCA_020061125.1 bacterium
AGCCCGTCACCAATGTTCGACCCGAGTCCCAGCGCTATCATTACAGTCGTATCGCTCATGTGGATTAGTATAAGAGATCAGATTGTTCGAAAAACAGATGGCATTTCAAGTTGGACCAATACACGCCGCTGATAATGTCACCAAAATACTGGTTCACAATATGGGCGGGAGTTTCAATGGGAAGCTGCATTGGTTTGCATTGCGCACAAGCAAATTCGAATTGTGATAAAGCATTGGCGGAAAGACCCGATGCATTGTATGCCTTGGCGAGCGATATGCGATTGCGGACCCATTCTGGACATAAGGCAACCGATTCCTCCAATAATTTTATTCTCTTCTCGCCTTCCTCCATTTTTCCAAGCAGAAGCCGGGATGCGGAGAATGCTTGGGTATCGCTACGCTCTATTCCCCTCAACAACTCATATGCCTTGAGCACTCCCTGTCCTTCATCGTATTGATGTTCGGACGAATAATACGGCCAGAGCAAATATGAATATGCCAGCCAAAAACGAGCGCCCTGATTTATTGAAGATCTCCCGAATGCCATTTCCAGAAGATCGACAGCGTAAACTTCCTTGCCGATACTTGACTCTGTACACATGTAACAAACCGCGAGCGTTACGACATCTTCTATCGGGCCACTCGCCAGATCAATTGCACTCTCAAATTCGGCGACGATTTGCGACACACCATCACCCTGTTTCTTGGCAATTCCAAACGATGCCTGCAAACTCTCAAGTTTTTTTGAAAGGCCTCTCATCTTTCATTCACCATATACCGATATTTGATGCTCTTTATCAAATCCCCCGCCTACCGTCATTCCAACGAAGGTTGGAATCCATGGTAACGCAAGTAACGGCGGCTGCGCTGCGGCGAATATGGTAATCCCAGCGATTTCCCGCGCCCGCAATTCATACTAATTCCCCAAAAAGATCCCTCCACTGCGGATTTCTCTGTTCTATCAAATTGATCTTCCATTGCCGATGCCAGGCCTTGATCTGTTTTTCCCTGCGGATGGCGCTCTGAATCGTCGGGTGCGTTTCATAGTACACAAGCATAGCCACGCCGTATTTTGCTGTGAACCCGCTGTGCCTTTTGTTTTTGTGATCATCCACGCGGTTCTTGAGGTTGCTTGTCACACCGACATATAGAGTGCCGTGTCGTTTGGAGGCAAGAATGTAAACGCATCCTCCTTGTTCTCTCATCGCGGCGCCTCGCTTGTTGATTCCAGCCTTCGCTGGAATGACGGGGCCGGGCGGTTCCAAGAAACCAATCGGCAACAGATACAAATGAGCTGTCCCGAAATATGGCGTGCAATGATTATGCTTTGCGAACACCCAATTGATTTTTCGAGACTTGCTCGCGACATCGCACAACCCTGTGGCTTAACCCTTCCCCATTCACGGGAATCGCGATGTAAAATGCCGTTGCGCAAATGGCGGCTCATGCAATGCCGCATGATACCATATTCAATCCCGGTTTGGCAATGTCACGCCAAGTTGTGCGCAACAAAAGTATTTCGCAGTAATGACCGAATACTCTCTTGAGATAGCTTGTTACGCTGGCTTCAGGGCGCTTTGCGTATGAAGGCAATCATGTAAACGCATCCTCCTTTTTTGCTCATCGCGGCATCTCGCTTTTTGATTCCAGCCAAAAACATGCTGGAATGATGCCCGATATGCGATTTCCAGTAATTACAGCCACACGCGTGAACAAGACTTCCGATCCTCCAATTTGTAATATTTGTATGATTGACGGAACTTGTCCTGCAATTCTCGGCCGGTATGAGCCAGTCATCCGCGAAGGCCGTTCGCACGGGCATTTCTTTATCCGGGCCATTGTTTGATATACTGATTTCGTTATTAATTACAGTATGCGGCGCCGGGCGCAGGGAACGGTATGCGCCGGGCGGCCCATTCTGTCAGAGCGCTTGAGCGGACGGCATGGCATTGCGGATCAAAACCGAAAGAATCCTTGAAAACACGATGTTTCCAGGCGCGGTGCGCATGGCGCTTGCAGCCGTGGCGTTCGCGCTGCTGGCCGTATGTTCCGCCGATGCGAGCCAGGGCCGGGAGCCGCGGCGCAAGATGATCGTGGTGCTCGCGGACCACACGGCCTTGCACGACTGGCTCACCCCGGAGTTGCCGCATCTGCAGGGCGCCATGAAGCGCGGCGCGCCGGGTCTCATGGCCGTTCGTCTTGGACCCGCGTCCATGGACGCGGGCGCCGATGACAGCCAGGCCGCTCCCGACACGCTGTATATCAGGGATGTGAAGCGCCGCGCGGGCGCGCATTTGAGCATCAGCGCGGGAGCGCCCGCGGTTCAAAATGAAAAAGCGCGCCTCGCGTTTCCGGTCCACGATTCCTTCACTGGAAAACCCGTGCGCCGTTTGTACCGGAAAATCACGGGCGGTCCCGCGCCCTTGATCGGCATCGTGAATCTGGGCATGGCGCAGACCGCGCGGGGCGACGAATCGGTATGGAAAGCGAAGCCCGGGCTGCTTGGCGAGACGCTGAAAAGCAACGGAATTCGCGCCGCGGCCGTGGGCAATTCCGATTGCCGCAGCCGCGCCTCGCGCCTCGGCACCGTGCTGGCCGCGGACCGAAACGGGTTTCTGCCGCGCGGCGCCGTGGGCGACGCCATGAGTCTGGGAACCCCGCGCCAGGACGACTGCTGCCGCGCGGACATGGGCCGTCTTGCGTCGGAGGTCCGGAAGTGGCACGCGCTTTCGGATTTTCTGGTCGTGGAATTCTGCGACACGGCGTGCGCGGCCCAGTGGCACATCGGCGAAGGGCAGGGCGGCCGCGCGTTCATGCCCTATATGATCGGCCCCATGCGCCGCCTGGACGCGCTGCTCGGCCAGATCCTCGACGAAGCCGATCTCGAAATCACGCAAATCGTGGTTCTGTCTCCCACGCCTTCGGTGCGCGACTATGAAGCGCGGCGCGCGCTGGCGCCGGTGTTGTTCTTGGGCAACGGCGTGCCGCGAGGCGGCGCCGTGCCCATGGCCCGTTCCACCAGAAGGCCGGGCCTGGTGGTGAACATAGATCTGGCCACGCATGTCACCCGGTATTTCGGCATTGAGCCGCCCGCGGATTTCATGGGCGCGGACATCGAATTCGTGAAGCGCCGCGCGCCCATCTCGTATCTGCGGAATTTCGCGGAGCGGAACACCTTTGTCGAGTCTCACGGGTTTCTCCTGCGCCGCGCAGTGACTCTGCATACGATCATCATCCTGCTGTGCGCCTTCGTGCTGTTTATGAAGAAGCCGGGCGCGGAGGCCTGGCGGCAGAGGCTCGAAGTCCCGATGCTTTTCACCATGAGCGTGTACCTGGGATTTCTGCTCGTGGCGGCGTTTGGCGGCGTGCGTTCCGATGCCGGATTTTATTTGATTCTCATCGGATTGTGCACGGCGGCGGCGGCAGCGGCGCACAGGGCCGGGAGCGCGGCGCGCGGGCTGATCATCCTGTGCGGCGCGTACACCGTGGCCATTGCACTCGATCAGGTCGCGGGCGGGCCTCTGATCAAGAACTCCGTGATGGGTTACTTCCCGCAGCGCGGCGCGCGGTTTTACGGCATCGGCAACGAGTATGCTGGCGTGCTCATCAGTGCGCCGGTGTTTTTATACGGCCTGTTGCTTGACGGTGAAGAGCGCGCCGCGGAGCGCGCGCGCCGTGCGTTTCCGTTCGTGTTCGCGTTGCTGGTGTTCGTGTGCGCCAGCCCGTTCTGGGGCGCAAATTTCGGGGCCACGGTATCCTGCGCCACGGCGTATCTGGTCATGGCGCTGCTGGCGCGCGGGTGGCGCATGCGCTGGTTCCACATTCCCCTGGCCGTGCTCATCGCGATTCTGGCCCTGGCGTTCATGGCGCTTCTGGACGCGTTGCTTCCGTGGGCCGATTCGCATGTGGGCGAACTGGTGCGGCGCACCATGCAGAGCGGCGGCATGCAGGAAGCGGTGGATATCGCCGGGCGCAAGATCGCGGTGAACCTGCGGCTCATGCGCGTGCCTGTGTGGAGCGCGCTGTTTATTGTGAACCTTGCGCTCTCGGTTCTGTTTCTTGTGCGCGCGCCGCGCCGCGTGCGGCTGGCGTTCGAGCGCGCGCCGGGCGTG
>JAGUYV010000357.1 GCA_020061125.1 bacterium
GGCGGGCGGGCGCCGCGGCGGGCCGCCCGCTTTCCACAGTTCCTCGATATCGCTGGCCACCTGTTTGGCCAGGAACTCCTCAAGGATGCTGATGCCGTTCACCCGCGCCATGGGGATGAAAAACTCCATGGGCGCTCCGGCCTGGGACAGCCGCATCAGATTCACCGCAATGGTGGGCTTGTCCATGGGCGATCCCTCGGGCAGCCCCACCACGCGCTCACAGCACAGCATGCCGTCCGCGCTATCCACCTTCCTGCTCAATTCCACATACAGGAAGGAGCCGTCAATAAAGTTCACGAGCGCGCGTGCGACTTTCACTGTGTCACTCCTCCGCGGCGCATCAGAAATCCCCGGGCTTGGCCAGGATCTCGCGCACCTTCAAATCGAAAAACCTGTTTGACGGGGCCGTGGCGATGATGGCCGCGGTGTCCGCGCCCCAGGCCGTGCCCGCTACGGCGATGATGTCCTCGCCCTGCGGCACAAGCCCCGCGTCCGTGACCATGGCCGCCATCTCCACGCACACCTTCATGCCCTGCCCGAAGATGCGCAATGCGGCCGCCACCACCTGCTCCGCGGAAAACCCGCCGAATTTCTCCTTCACCGCCGTGCCTAGGCCCCGCGTCACCATGGTGCCTGTGTGTATCACGGCGTTGAACCGCTGGATTTCGTCCCGGTTCTCGGGCGTCAGCTCCAGAACCCCGTCTTTTTTGAATCCCACATTGTGCGTGACTACGATGACGCGCGCGGGCGCATCCGCGAACAGCCGCGCCGCTTTCACGCCGGTTTCCCCGCGCGTGGATGCAACGGCCACATACCGGATTTCCCGCTCCAGCGCGGTCTGCCGCGCCATCTCGAGAACCGCGTCCGTGTGCTGCTGTCCCGCATCTTTGAAAATCAAAAAAAAAGAAACCCCGCAGCCAGATTTTCCGCGTGGATAGTATATCTATGATCATCTGGCAAGTCAAACAACGGCAATTTAAATAAAAACATTATTTCAATACTACAGGATTGTCCGGAACGCCCCATGCAAAGGCTGGCGCACCCCGGCAATGCGTGAGCCGTAGGTGTCCGTTGTTGAGGCATTCTGTTTCCGGACAGCTTTCATTGAAGCCTGTCGAGGCTGTTGAAAAACATATCGGCTCAAGCACGAGGCTTTTATGCGCACGGGCGGAAAACGGCCCGTCCCGCGCGGTCCGGGGCCGTCAGAACCCGATCATGATCTGCAGGCGCAGCTCGTCGTTGTCCTCGCCGCCCGCGGCTTCTTTCTTTGACAGGTAATTCAGCTTGTACACCACATCTTTTGCGGCGCGGTAGTTCACGGCCAGGGTATCCCAGGTCACATCCGTGGCGGTGGTGGTTCTGACATTGGGATCGTAATCCTCGTGCCGCCAGAAGAAGGTGTAATTCTTCATGAAATCCACGCCGAACTGCAGGTAACGGCCGTCGGCTAGCACGGCGCCGGCCGCGGGGTCCTTGGGCTTGAGGCGCGCCTGCATGAACTCGGCCTTGAATGAGTAGTCTCCGATGCGCGAGCGCAGGCCGGCCTGTTTGAGCGTCTTGTCATACGGAGAAAACGCGCCGGTGTTGGCCGCTGTTTCCAGGGGCGTGGCGTTTCCGGTCTCGCCCTTTGCGGACAGGAAGGCGGCCTCGGGCTGCAGTTGCAGAGCGCCGATTTTATATGAGCCGGTCAAGCGCGCCGTTAGCGCGTCCGGGTCCCCGGTGTCGGCGCTATTTTTGCCCGAGCCGTTGAATGCGCCCAGTTCGAGGGCCGTGTCCGGGGCCAGATCGCGCTTTACATTCACACCGATGTCGCGTCCGTTGGAGGGGCGCATCTGGTTGATGAACTGCGCGCGGTCAATCATGTCCAGATCCTTTGCGCTGATAATGGACTCGTAACTGACCGGCAACTTGAACTGGCCGGCCGAGATCGAGGTGCGGCGAGTGGGCTTCCAGTTCACGAACGCGTCCAGAACAATGGGATCCGCGTTCGCGAAATCCACGCCCATCTTCCAGGACATGTTGGGCATGGAGTCGCCGGAAAGCGACAGGCGCGCGTGGCGCACGCGGAAGGTGTCGTTGTTCTGCGTTGTGTCGTTTTCCATCCAGTAGCCCGTGAGGTGCATGAAGCCGCTGGCCTTGAAGGGCAGAGAGGCGGGCGCGGGCGCCTTGGCCGCGGCGGGCGCGTCCAGCTCTGTGACAAGGCCCGCGGCCTCCTCGGCGGTGAGGATCTGCTTTTGCACGAGCAGATCCAGAAGGCGGTCCACGCGGTCATCGGACTGCGCGGCGGGCGCGGCGCACGAAACAAGAACGGCGCACGCGACGGCTGCAAACACGGCTGCGATCTTTCTCATCGGCATGTGGTAAAGTCCCCCCGGTTTCTGATCACAAGGATCGGAATTTGGAATAGTATATGCAAAGGGAGGGGCGGGCCGGAAAAAGGGGCGGCCGGGGGTCAGGGTCCCGGCCGCCGTTGGTGAAAAACAAACATCCGGCGTGAAGCGGATGGCGTTTCAAGGGAAACGAACAACATAAAAACCGGCCCGCGAACCCGCGTCAGTCGTCGAGATCCGTGCGCTTGTCGAACACGGCCATGGGGTGGCTGATGATGCGATCAATGCGCGCCTTGCGGATTTTCTCGTCCATGGCCTGCTTGCGCGCGAACGCCTCTTTGATTTTTTCCACGAGATCCGGCACATCGCAGGGTTTCATCACATAGTCGAAAGCGCCGAGCTTGAGGCCCTCGACCGCGGACTCCACGGAGGCGTGGCCGGTGAGCATGATGACCTCCACAAGCGGGTGGTCGCGCTTGATGCGGCGCAGTGTTTCCACCCCGTCCATGCCCGGCATTTTCATATCCAGGATCACCACATCAACCGGGTTGCCGGACAGAATGTTCAGCGCTTCCTGGCCGCCGGGCGCGGTCCTGGCGTTCATGCCGCGCTTTTCCAGAAGGATTTTCGTGGTCGAAAGGAACCGCTCCTCGTCGTCCACCAGCAGAATTTGAACAATGCTCATGGCATCCTCCAAAGGTTAATTTGCGCGCCCGGCGTCATGCGCCCGGGTGCGCGTGCGCCTGGGACAGCGGCATGCGCACAGTGAACACCGTGCCTGCGCCCGGCTCGCTTTGCACTTCAATCCGGCCTCCGAGCCGTTCCACGATGCCGTAGCATGTGCTCAACCCCAGGCCGGTGCCCTGCCCCACGGGCTTTGTGGTGAAAAAGGGCAGAAAGATTTTGCTCAAGTTTTCCGGCTCGATGCCGCAGCCGTTGTCCGCCACGGACACGACAATCTCATTGTGTTCCTGCTGAACCTCGATGCGGATTTCCGCCCCGTGCCGGTTGTGCACCGCATACAGGGCGTTGTTGAGCAGGTTCAGAAACACCTGCTGGAGCTGCGATTCGTCGCTCATGATCCGGGGCAGGCCTTTTTCCGCACTCACCGCGATGGACACGCCGTCAATATGCGCGCGCTTGTCCACCATGGACACCACATCCTCGACCATGTCGCCGAGGTCCACCTCGTGGAGCGCGGGGTCTGTCTTGCGCGCGAATTTCAGCAGGCCCTGGGTGATGAGCGAACAGCGCGATATCTGCATGGAGATCTGCGCCATGCTGTCGCGTATGGTGGACAGATCCGCGGGTGTCAGGTTTTTGTCCGGGATCTCAAGATCGTTAAGCACATCGTTTATCAAATAGCACTCGGCCATCATGACCTGGAGCGGGTTGTTGATTTCATGGGCCATGCCTGCACTCATTTCGCCGACTTCTGCCAGCTTGCCCGCGGCCAGGAGCTTGTTGCTCATCTCGCGTTTTTCGACCTCGACCACGGCAAGCTGACCGGCCAGGCCCGAGGCGAGCACATAAGCGGTGAGCACGACCACGCCGCCGCCCAGGGCGATGACGATAACGGCCACGGCCACGGCGCGCGCCAGCGGCGCGTAGGCGTCCGTGGCTTTCTGCCGCACCACGAGCAGCCATCCGGTTTGCTGCAGGCGGCCTACGGCGTACAGATAGGTGTTCCCGTCCGAGGCCTGCGCCGTGAACGACTCCACTCCTGCATCCGCCTTGCGGTAAAGGCGCCAGTCAGGGTCCGGCTCCTCCAGGCGCTCTCCAGACGACAGTCCGGTCTGGAACACGCCTTTGCCGTTTACGATGAACGCCTGCCCGGTGCTGCCCACGCGCACGGCCTTCACCAGGTTGCTGAAATACGCCGTGTCTATGGTGGCTCGCAGATACCACGGCCGGCCGCCCTCGATGCGCTGCACAGCGATCACGAAGTGCGGGACATTTCTGTAGCCCTTGAACACATCGGAGACATACACGCCCCTGCGGGACACGGCCTTGAACCAGTCCGTGTTCGAGTAATCTTTGCCCTCGAGATCGTATTCGCCGACATAGGCCGCATGCCGGCCTTTTTCGTCAAACACGCCGATGTCCTCGAATGCGGGAAACTTGCTTTTCAGATCCATGAAAAGTGCGCCGAGCGCATCGCCTTCCGACAGCTCTGTAAAGGAGCGCGTGGTGGCCGTGAACTCCAGGGCCGAGACCTGCTCGGCCAGGAACTCGTCCACAAGCGCGCGGTGGCCGTCGGTGATGCGGCTCAACTCGCCCTGGGCCTTGCGGCCCAGGGCGTCGGCGAAGAAATACACCAGAACGCCGCACACGAGCATGACGATGAGAAAAGGGGCGATGAGCACGCGCGTGATGATCATGCGCCGGATGCGCTTGAACTTGGCGCTTTGTTCGCCGTTGTTTTGAAGGCTGTCCATGCCGGTCACCGTCTCCCCGGGCGCAGGCCCGCGTCAGGCGTTCTCCTGGTCCAGTTCCTTCATCTTGCGCAGAATGGCCATGGGGGAACTGTTCTCGGCCATGTTCAGCAGTCTTTCAAGCTGATCTTCCTTAATCTTCTTCTTGTTCATGAGGCGCTTCTTGTACGCGTCGCTCAACACCTGGAGCAGGTAGTCCAGGTCGCAGGGCTTCTGCAGGTACGAGTATGCGCCTCCGCGCGTGCACTCCACGGCCGAGTCTATGGACCCGTGGCCGGTGAGGATCACGACCTCCAGGAACGGGCGCAGCTTTTTGAGTTCGGCGAGCGTGGTTTCGCCGTTCATGCCCGGCATCTTGAGGTCCACCAGGGCGATGTCGAAGCTGTTGTCCCTGGCCGCTTCGATTGCTTTCTCCCCGCGGTTCACCGCAGTCACATTGAAATCGCGCACTTCGAGCCGCTTGGTCATGGACCGGAGGAATTCCTCCTCGTCGTCCACAACGAGGATGTTGATTTTCTGGTTGCTCATGGTCTTGTCTCCTTTTCTGCGGCGCAGGCTGTGCCTGCCGCCATTCTCTTGTCTTCACGCCGAAGCAAATGTCTTTATTTGTCAATCCCCATCCACTGCCAGTAGCCGAGAATGGTCCAGAAGAACAGCACGGCCCAGCTTATGAGGAGCACTATGGTGCCGTGCTTGAAGAAGTCGCCCAGGGTGACGAGCTGCTCGCCGGTTTCCGGGTCGCGGGCCATGGCGTAGGCGATGGCGTTGTTGGGCGTTCCGATGATCATCATGTGCGCGAAGCTGGACGCGAACGCGGTAGCCAGGCCCACCATGACAGGCGAGGTGTTCGAGAGGATGGCCATGGGCACGGTGATGGGGCCGATGGCGGCCACGGTGGCGCCGTCGCTCATGAAGTTGGTCACGGTGCCGGAGAAAAGGCTCGAACTGATGGCCAGGCCCGCTCCGCTCTGGAAGAACGGGGGCAGCGCGGAGATGAACCGCTCGGCGATCCACAGCGAACCGCCGGTGAGCGCCACGCAGTAGCCCAGCGCGCTCGCGCTGGCGTACAGCGCCACCACATCCCAGTGAATGTGGTTGATGTCCTTCCACTGAAGGATGCCGAAACAGGACAGGATGACCAGCGCGAACAGGAACGGCCCGCCCATACCGAACTCCTCGCCCAGAGTGATGAGCATGACCACGAGGATCACGAGGATGACGGCGGTGAGGTATTCCTGTTTCGTCATTTTGCCGATCTTCTGGGTTTCCTTGCGGATCTCGGTGATCAGATCCAGCTTCTTAACCTGCAGCTTGTTTCTGAATGCGAAGAAAAAGTACGCGGCGATGGCGATGGCGCAGACCGGCACGAAGGGCAGGCCGTACTTGACCCACTCGCCGAACGAGATCTGGATGCCGTAGTCCGCGAGGATGCCGATCATGACCGCGTTGCGGCCGCCCGCGGCCGGGGATCCGGGTCCGCCGATGTTCGCGGTGAAGCAGCACACCAGAATGAGCATGACCGCCAGGGCGCGGTCCTTTTTCACGCCGGCCGCGCGGGTCACGCCCATGTAGCCCAGCATCAGGACCGGCACCACGAACGCCACCAGCGCGTGCTCGGACAGGAACGACGCGCTCACCGCCAGCAGCGGGCAAAAGATGAACAGGAACAGGGGCAGGGATTTGCTGGTGCCCAAAAGCAACAGGCCTATGCGCCGGTCCAGCCCGGTCTTGGAGATGGCCGCGGCCAGGCCCAGCACGCCCATGACGAACAGCACCGCGTCCTTGAAGTGCGCGCGTGCTATATCGTTGGGCGTGAGGATATTGAACATGTACATGAGCACGCAGGCCAGAAACGCGGTGATGCCCACGGGCAGCGCGCCCGAGGCCCAGAACACCGCGCTCAACACCAGGATGCCGATCATGATCTTGGCCTTGCGCGCGGCGATCATCGCGGCCTGGTCATCGCTGACTTCGGCGCCGCCACGGTGCTCCATGATTTTTGATTTGTCCAAGTAGTAAGAGCCGATGGAATCTCCGTCCTTCATTTTGCCGAAATCGGAGTAGCCCAGAATGCGCGCGGCTTTTTCGGATTTCTGTTCGGCCACGAGCGACACCATGCTTTTCGGGGGCGGGGTGAGCGCGATGAGCAGGAACAGGAGCACATTGGCGATGATGATGCCCGGGCGCAAGCCGTGCACGCCCGTGAGCCAGGCTTTAAGGCTCGTGCGCTTGACATCCGGGATCTCGTGGCGGGCCATGGCGTAGATGCGCTCCTGCCGCGCCGCCTCAATGTAATCAATAAGCTCCTCGACCGGACAGGGCTTGGCCATGTATTTGAACACATCGTATTTTCCGGTGAGCCGGGCTTTTTCCGTGGTGCCGTGCCCGGTGAGCATGATGATCTGCACCTCGGGCCGGATGGCCTTGATCTCCTTGAGCGTCTGGATGCCGTCCATGCCGGGCATTTTCTGGTCCAGCACGATGACCTCGGGGCTTTTGTGGCGCACGATTTTGATGGCGTCTTCGCCCGCGCCCACATCCATCACGCTGTAGCCGCGCACCTCGAGCTGTTTCTTCATGGCGGTCCGGAAGTGTTCTTCGTCGTCCACCAGAAGGACTTTGCCGGTTCCCTCCAGCACGCCGCCGCTGACAGTTGCTTCACTCATTTGCGTTTTCCTCCGCTTCGCTGTGTGGAAAAGATATGGTGAAAGAGCTGCCCGCGCCGGGCACGCTCTGGACTTCTATGGTTCCGCCCATGGACTCCACGATGCTCAAGCTGATGCTCAACCCCAGACCCGTGCCCTTGCCCACTTCCTTGGTGGTGAAGAAGGGCATGAAAATCCTGTGCAGCTCCTCCTGGGTCATGCCCTTGCCCGTGTCCGTGATGGTGATTTTCACGAACCCTCCGTCCTCGCGCGTGGTGAGGGTCACGGTGCCGGACTCGCCGATGGCGTCGCCCGCGTTGTTGATGATGTTCAGCAGCACCTGCCGGGCCTGGTCCGGCGCCAGCATGACCTTGGGAAGATCCCGCGCGTAATCGCGCACGATGCGGATGTTGGACACCTCGAACTCGCGCTCCATGAGGCCGCTGACCACATCGTCCAGGAGCCGGTTCAGGTTGCAGGGCGCGGTTTCGGACTCGTTGCGGCGCACGAAGTTCAGCAGCTTGTAGGTGATGTCCTTGGCGCGCAGCACGGCGCCGTCAATGATGTCCAGTTCCGAGCGGATGGCCTCGGGCGACGAGTCCATGTTGAACTCGGGGTCGAGCATGTCGCGGATCACTCCGCTCTGCGAGGAGATGATGGCGAGCGGGTTGTTGATCTCGTGGGCCACGCCGCCGGCCAGCTCGCCCACGGATACGAGCTTGGCCGCGTGGAAAAGCTGGGACTTGAGTTCGTTGCGCGAGGTTTCGAGGGTTTCGGCGCGGTGCAGGAGCCGGCCCGTGGTGATCCAGATGACGCTGACCAGGATCACGACCATGCCCGCGGTCAGCCCGATCATGCCGATGCGCGCCCTGTACATGCGCGCGTAGGCGATGTTCAGAGGCTGGCGCACCACCAGAACCCAGTGCGCTTCGTTGAGCCACGCATACGCGACCAGTTCCGTGCCGCGCCTGTTGTCCATCTCGCGCACGCCCGCCGCGGGACGCCTCGGGAATTCATAGCCCGACTTGCCCAGCAGCCGGCCCTGCTCCAGATCCACCACCTGGTACACGCCCTCGGGGTTCACCAGGGCCGAGGCCACGCCCTTGCCCTGCCCGATGGTGCGCAGAAACAGGTTCAGCTTGTCCGGGTCCAGTGTGGCGCGCAGCACGCACATCTCGCCGTCCAGCATCTGGCGCACCGCGATGGTGAAGTGCGGCTTGTTGCGGAATCCCATGTAGATGTCGCTGATGAGATAATTGCGCTGCTGCTTCATCAAGTCTTCGTACCATTTTTCATGGCTGTACTCTTTGCCCGTGAGAAACGGGTGCGGCCCCGCGTACCCGATCTGAACGCCTTTGCCGTCCAGGAACCCCACATCCACGAACGCGTCGCTGCTCTCGCGCAGTTTGCCCAGGTAGCGCCGCATGTCGTCGTCCGTGGGATGCCGCGTGAAATCGGACTCGTGGAAAAGGTTGAATATGTTCACGACCCGCTCCTGGAGAAACAGGTCCACGGTGTTGCGCTGGCTTTCGGCCAGGGACGACAACTGCACCTTGCCGCCACGCTTAAGGGTGGCGTCGAAATGGAAATGAAAATATATGGAAAGAATGGCCAGGGGAATGAGGTACGCGGCCAGCAGGCTCACGCGCACCTTGCCGCGCAGGCGGCGGAAATATTCCTTTGTATCGCGCGCGCCCGGTTCGACCTCTTTGGCCAGCAGAGCGCCATATCCCGATGTCCAGCCTCCGGCCGGTTTTCTGTCCCTGTTTTTCACGATTGCGACCTCGCCGGGTTCAGTTGTTTTTCACCAGAGAAACTTCTGGGAACCGGGCCGGATAGCACCTGCGCAGCACAGCGTCCATGGCGCGCAGCAGCGGCTCCGGGTTCCCCTGTTTTTCCACAAAAGCGTCAGCCTGTCTGACCGTGGAATCGTGCTCAAATTCCGATATGTCCGAATGCGCCACAACCGGGATGCGCGGGGAGCGGGCGCGCAGGAGCGAGAACGCTTCCTTACCCCCGAGGAATGGTAGGTTCCAGTCCAGCAGCGCCAGAGCCGCGGGGCAGTCCCCCTGGTCGAGGAGCGCGAACAGTTCCCTGTGGTTGGCCGCGCACACTACCCCGTAGCCATGGGCCAGCAGTTCACGCATCAGATAGCTACGGATGCGGGCGCTCCCTTCGGCGATGAGGATGACAAACCCTTTGTTCACGGCGTTGCGCTCCCTTGCGCGGTATGCAGCGCACATAAATGAAGCAACTTTCATGCCACAAGAACGGCCGCCGCGACAAAACGCCGCGCGCTCCACGCAAATAAAATTATTTTTTTCACAAACCTGCGTCGCATCGCGCTTCGCATGCAAAGAAAACTTGCGGGCTGTAAAAAAAGCTGGCGTTTTCTGCCACGAAAATGTGCCGTTCCTGCCCGGGCATCCACGCCGCGGACCCGACGAATCTCCGGTTGTAAAAGAAGCTGGCGCGAATATTTCGGACAGTCTGCACACAATGGCGGTATTGAGCGCAGCCGGGCTGCCATGTCATCGCGTTTTACCAAGAAAAACATTAAAGAATTCCTCTATATAGACAGGAAACCCGGCAGTGCGCGGCATTCGTGCGCAATGGGGTCAGTGCATCCTCTCATGGACGCCAGCGCAGCGTGGCAATGCCGCATAAGAGCTGGGAAGCCGCTTGATTTCCTAGAAAAAAATGCGGACTACGGAATATGGTATGGAATTTGACCAAGGATATTCAGTGTTTCGCGCAACAGAAGGTATAAGAGGAGGGGAAAATGCATGTAATCAAAGGAAATCGCATCCTCGCCGTGCTGCCACGCCAGGGAGCGCAAGCCTCGGTATGCGATATTCTGGCCCGGCACGGCCACGCCTGCACCCACGCCTCGACCGCGCAAAAGGCCCTGGAACGGATCGAGTCAATGCGTCCCGATGTAGTGATTATCCACTGCGATCTGGAAGACATGCCGGGAGTGGACCTTTGCGGGAAAATCCGCGCCAGAACCGATCTTCGCGACATGCCCGTGATCATGATATCGGAACGCAGTGATTTGAGCCTGCGGCTCAAGGGTTTCATGGCCGGCGCGCAGAAGTTTTTGTGTGAACCTGTTGATGAAAAGGAGCTGCTGGCGCAGGTGGAAGCGGTTGCGGCGCGGGCCAGGCCCGGCGCAAAACCGCGCGGCATCGCCAAGCTGATCGAGCGGGAGCTTAAAGCCGGCCTGCTGCTGTAAGCCCAAACCAGATTACTGGGTCCTGTCATGCCCGGAATCGCCGCCCAGCCCGTATTTTTCAATTTTCGCCTGGAGCGTGGGCCGTGTCACACCGAGCAGTTTTGCGGCGCGCGTTCTGTTTCCCCGTGTGAGGCCCAGGGCTTCGCTCGTGAGTATGGCCCCGAACCGATCCATGAGATGATTGAATACATCGGATTCCGCCTCGGTGAGCAGCTTCTTGCGCACCCAGCCCCGCACTTCGGTTTCCAGGTCGGATTCCTTGACGGATTCTCGTTCCCTGGAATCTTCCATGGCCTGCATGAGGTCGTCTGGGCCAAGGGCGCTGCCGCGGCTGAAGATGAGGGCCTTTTTGACCGCGTTGGCCAGCTCGCGCACATTGCCGGGCCACGAGTAGCCCTCCACGACCATGCGCGCGGCCGGGGTCATGCCGGGGTTGTCAATGCCCATTTCCCGCGCGTACCGGGCCAGATAATAGTCGCACAGGCGCAGCGCGTCGCCCTCGCGCCTGCGCAGCGGCGGCAGGTTGATGGTCACCACCTTGAGGCGGTAGTAAAGATCCTCGCGGAACCGGCCCTGTTCCATGAGCGAGACCAGGTCGCGGTTGGTGGCGGCGATGATGCGCACATCCACGGAAATGGTTTCCCCGCCGCCCAGGCGCTCGATGCTCTGCTCCTGGAGCAGGCGCAGGATCTTGGTCTGGATGTGCAGGGGCATGTCGCCGATTTCATCGAGGAACACGGTGCCGCCGTGGGCCTGCTCGATACGGCCGAGCTTGCGCTGCGAGGCGCCGGTGAACGCGCCCTTTTCATAGCCGAACAGCTCGCTTTCGAGCAGGGTTTCGGGAATGGCCACACAATTGATGACCAAAAAGGGCTTATTGGCGCGGGCGCTGTGCTGGTAGATGGCGCGGGCCACAAGCTCCTTGCCCGTGCCGGACTCGCCGAGAACGAGCACGGTGGCGTCCGTGGGGGCCACGCGGCCGATGGCCTTGTAAATGTCCTGCATGGCCGCGCTGCTGCCGATGATGGACTCGCCGAACTCCTCGCCGGTTTCCTCGCCCACACCCACGCGCGAGCGCATCATGCGCCCGGCCTCCAGGGCCTCGCGGATCAGGGACAGGATGTCGGGAATCTCGAAGGGTTTGAGCACATAGTCGAACGCGCCGAGCTTGGTGGCCTCGATGGCCGTGTCCGTGGTGCCGAACGCGGTCATGATGATCACGGGAAGGCGCGGGTGGGTCTTGCGCATCTCGGAGAAGGTTTCGAGGCCGCTCATGCCGGGCATGCGCACGTCCATGACCACGAGGTCCGGGGACTGGAGGCGCACCTGGTCCAGGGCGGATTCGCCGTCCGGGGCGATGTCCACGGTGTAGCCCTCGTCCATGAGCAGCTTCCGGAAGCTGTCGCGCAGTTGCGTATCGTCGTCAACGACCAGAATGCGGCTCATGATTTGGCCTCGCTTTCGGGGGTGGGCAGGCTGATGCTGAAGGCGGCGCCGCGCCCTGGAGCGGACACCAGGTCAATGCGGCCGCCGTGCTCCTCGATGATGCGCCGGGCGATGGAAAGCCCAAGGCCCGTGCCTTCCGCCTTGGTGGTGAAGAACGGCTCGAGCACGCGGTCCTGTATGTCTAAGGGCACGCCGGGGCCGCTGTCGTGGATGCGCACCACCACGGCGCGGCCCACATGCTCGGCCGCGGCCTCCATTTCCTGGATGCGGATCACGCCCCCGGTTTCCTCCATGGCGTCGCACGCGTTCACGATGAAATTCACCAGCACTTCCTTGAGCAGCTCGGGATCCGCGTCCACGGGGGGCAGGTTTTCCTGGGTGCTGCGCTCCACGGCCACGCGCGCCATTTTGAGCCGGTGCTGCAGCAGCTCCAGGGTCATGGTCATGAGCGCGGGCACCTGCACGGACTGCTTCTTGAGCCGGGGCGGGCGCGAGAATTCGAGGAAGTTGCGCACAATGTTGTCCAGGCGCCGCATTTCCTCGGACACCACTTCGAGGTCCTCTTTCTGCGCCGGGTTCAACTGCAGGCTGCGCTGAAGAGAGAACAGCCTCATTTTGATGGAGGTGAGGGGATTGCGGATGCTGTGCGCCACTTCGGTGGACAGCTTGCCGAGCAGCGCCATTTTCTCGGAATGCTCGAGCAGCTCGCGGCTCTGTTCGAGTTCTTTTTTGGCCGCGCCCACATTCTCGATAAGCCCGTGCACGCTGCGGCTCAAAACCTTCATTTCGTTTTCGCGCGGATTGCCCTGGCCCTCGGCCATGGACGCTGCCGCGGACAGGCGGCGGATGGGCCGGATCACCTGCCGGGCCAGGGTCACGCCGCACGCCACGCCCAGTCCCAGCAGCGCGATCATTCCCGCCACCACGAAATTGCGCATGCCCGCGGCGCGTCGCCTCATGCTCGCCTGCGTCTCCATAATGTTGTGCGTGTAGATCTTTTTGTATTCCTGCGTCAGCGTGTGAATGGCGAAAAAATTCAGCCGGATCTTCCAGTGCAAATCCGCGCCTTCCTCGAACCGGCCGTTCTTGTACAAATCTATTACGCGGTCCCGGGATTCGGAATACTGCGCATATTCGTCGCGGACCTTGAGCAGGATGTCGCGCTCTCTCTGCGTGTGAGTGTGTTCGAAAGCCACGCCCAGAGCGTCGTCAAAATCGTGCTTCTGCCGCTTGAGCTTTTCGAGCCACTCCGGGTTCTGGTCAATGTAATAGTAGGTGACGAAGCCTTTCTGGTTGATGAGCGCGGTTTCGAGTTCGCGCGCCGCCTCCAGGGCCGTGACATCCTGCTCCATCATCATGCGCAGCATGCGCCCGGTGCTGGTGGCGTACCAGATGGTGATGACCCCGCCCGTGAGCGCCATGATCAGCAGAACGCTGAACAGAGAGTACACCCGGACCGAAAGCCCCTGATTGCGCCACCAGTTCATTGCAGTCCTCCCCGTGAGCGGCATCATGCCCCTGCCGCGACTATATGCCAACATTTTTCAATGTGCAATATTCATGCCATGTGCGCACGGGCGCAGTACGCTTGCGCGCGGTTTCCTGTTACAATATTTATAAGACATTCTTTTCTGGGGGCATGAGCGACCCCGCATGCAAGATTCGCAATCCGAACGCATCAGACGGCTCCGCCGCCGTTACCTGGAAGACACCCCGTTCATCTCGGCGCAGCGCGCGCGGTTTTACACCGAATCGTGGCGCGCCACCCAAGGCCGTGAGCGCGCCGCGGGCGTGCGCGTGGCCCTGGCCATGAAACATGTTTACGACAACATGCGCGTGCACATTGACCCGGACGACCGCATCGCGGGCACATGGACCGAATTCTTTATGGGCGTGCCTTTGGACATCGAGAGGGGCCTGTTCAACGGCGCCCTTGAAGTCGAGTTCGACCAGGCGCGCATGGCCATGTACCGCATGGCGTCCGGCGCGCGCTTCGCCGCGTTCATGCTCAAGCGATACAAACCCTCGGAACTGCTGAACACCGCCCTGGAAATCTCCGAAGCCGATGTGCCCCTGCTGTCCATCGGCACGCGGACCATGGACCGCCGCCCGGTGAACCCGTACCGCATCCGGTACCGCGATCTCATGATCCTGCGCCGCGAACTGCTCCCGTTCTGGAAGGGCCGCACCATTGCAGAGCGTTTGCGCGATGCGTTCCACCGGCTCGGCGTATATTCCGGGGACATGAAGGACATGGCCGTCAACATGCCGTCCGGCACCACCATGGAGGCAACCATCATCAGCCCCCTGGCCGCGCTCGGCACATGGCAGGGCCATCTGATCCTGGATCACGAAACCCCGCTGCGCCGCGGCATCGCCGCCATGCGCGAGGATGTGCGCCGCGAACTCCGTAACCCGGACAACTCCCAGGAACAGATGGATTTTCTGCGCTCCGCGGATCTGGCCCTCGAAGGCGTGCTCTCGTTTAACCGGCGCATTGTCGAGGCGCTCAAGCAGGCCATCGAGGACGCAACGGACCCGGAGCGCAAGCGCATCCTGTGGCAGATGCTGAATGATTGCCTGCGCGTGCCCGAGAACCCGCCCAACACCTTCCGCCAGGCCGTGCAATCTTACTGGACCGTGAAAACCGCGGTGGAGCTGGCCATGCCGTTCAATGTGCACGCGCCGGGCCGCCTGGACCAGTTGCTGCGGCCATGGTACGAGGCCGACATTGCCGCAGGCCGCATAACAACCGACCAGGCGCGCGAGTTGTGCGAGGAGCTGTTCCTCAAAATCATGTCCCACAACATGCGCCCGTACTCGAATTTCACGGGCGCGTTCAACCAGCGCTACGAGGGCAGCGAACCCGTGACCCTCGCCGGGCAGACGCCGGATGGGCGCGACGCAACCAACCCCCTCACCTATCTGATGCTCGAGGCCGCTGAAGGCTCGGGCGCGGCCCTGAATTTCGTGGTCCGGTTCCACGAAAATTCACCCCTGGAACTTTACGACACTGTGGCCGCCATGCACGCCCGCGGCGTGTCCAGCGTGTCCATGATGAACGATGAAATCTGCATTCGGGCCATGCTGCGGCACGGGTTCTCGGAGCAGGACGCGCGCAACTGTGCGGTGACCGGGTGCGTGGACCTTGTGGCGCCGGGCAGGACCGGTGGCGAGGGATTCTCGTCCCTGCTCATGTGCCGCACCCTGGACGCTGCGTTGCGAAACGGGGACAGCAAAACCCTCATGGGCGTGATCCGCGGCGTGGGGCCGCGCACCGGGGACCCGGACACATTCACGAATTTCGATCAGCTCCTGGACGCGTTCGCGGCCCAGGCCGCGCACGCCGTGCAATCCATCGCGCGCGCCTCGCGCATCCGCGATCAGTTGTACGCGCGGCATCTGCCGTGTCCCGCCATCTCCGCGTTCATGCAGGGCTGCATGGACAAGAAAAAGGATGTGACCGCCGGAGGCGCGGTTTACGACTTCGAGGGCATCCTGGTCATGAACAGCATCGCCAACACCGTGGATTCGCTGTTCGTGATCAAAAAGCTCGTGTTCGAGGAGAACAAATACACGGTCAAGCGGATACTCGAGGCCGCGGACCGCAATTTCAAGGGCCGCGAAGAATTGCTGCGCGACATCCTGGCCGTGCGGGGCAAGTGGGGCAACGGCAACCCCGAGAGCGACGCCCTGGCGCGCCGCATCACTGACACCGTGTTCCGGGAAATGGACCGGCACGCCACATACAAGGGCGGCCGGTTCGCGCCGTTCATCAACTCCATGACCAGCCACACCATTGACGGCCGCTTGAGCGGGGCCACCCCGGACGGCCGCCTGGCGGCCACGCCGTTCGCCGCAAGCTGCAACCCCTACAATGTGGAGGAAAACGGACCCACGGGCGTGCTGCGCTCCGTGGCCGCCATAGATTTCTCACAGGTGCTCGGCTGCGCGGTCAACATACGCATGCACCCGTCCGCCATCGGCGCCACGCCCGAGTCCCGCGCCAAATGGGCGGCGCTGATCCGCACCTATTTCGCCCTCGGCGGCGAGCAGATCCAGCCCACCGTGGTGTCCACGGAAACCCTGCGCGCGGCCCAGCTCGACCCGGATTCGCACCGTAACATTATCGTCAAGGTCGGCGGCTACAGCGCCTACTTCACAGACCTGGGCCGCGAGATTCAGGACGAGATCATCACCCGAACCGAGCATTCCATGTAGCCCCGCCTCGTTATTCCTGATAAGTCGTGATGATTTGCTTCTGCTTTGCGCCGATCTCGAAATCATAGAACAGATCCGCGGCGCCGGGCGAATCGGGGACATCATGCGCGGCTGCGCCCAGCGCCTGCACCCCTGCGCCAAGCCAGGTTTCATCAAGCAGAATGCGATAGGCGCCGGGGTCCAGATCCTCGAAATAGTATTCTCCGTTTTTGTCCGTGAAGGCTTCGAGCATGGGGCGCCCGTCTTGCAGAAGGATGATGTGCATGGCCGCCGGGGAGAGCGCGCCGCGGCGCGAGATCATGCCGGTGTCCCGCACGCGCACGCGCCCGGCCAGGCGCACCGTGTTTTTCATGGGAATGTCCATGTCCACAGTGCGCCCGCCGCCCACGGAGAACTCGCGGAGATCCGCGCCCGGTTTCAGCCCCGCGGCGTAGCTCGCGCTGTCCAGCGTCAGGGTGTAGGATCCGGGAATCAGGCCCTCGAACGCGTATTCGCCGCGTTCGTTTGTGACGGCCCGGAAATCCCGGTTCAGCGACAGTGCCGCGCCTGCGATGGCCGGCTCGCCGGGGTCCCGCGCGCCATTGCGGTTCAGGTCGTGATACACCGCGCCGCGCACGCGCCCGGCGCCGCTGAACGGAATCTTCAAATCCAGAGATTTGGACCATGTTCCGCGAACCATGCGCTGCGCGCCTGCCGCGCCACGGTTGATTTCATAAGCAAACGCGAGCGACGATGTATCCCGGAACCGTTTTTCCACGGTGAACTCGAACCGGTCCCCGCTGTCGCCGGAACCCGCGTCCGCTTCGTGGCTGCGCCAGTTGACGCCGAACAACAGGGAGTTTGAAAACGAATAGCCCAGGGACAGAGAGGATGTGCGCCCGCCGCCGCTGAACACGCCCGCATCCGTGAAAAACTGCGCGCGGTTCAGGTCCGCATTCAGAGTCAGCCCATTGTTGCGATAGGCCAGGGATACGCCGAGTTCGCGATAGTCCGCACGGTCCGCGCCGCGCGTTTTGTCACCGGTTTCCATTTCCGCGGCCACGGTGAAATGGCTGATTTTCCGGGACATCTTGAGCACGAAGAATTCCTGTCGCGCGGAGGCGGGAGACGCGGGAGAATTCGCGTCGCGGATGTCCGACGACCGGCTGTTGTACGACGCGAAAAGCATGACGCCGCCGAGGACCGGGCGCGAGAACCCCGCGCTGTGCAGATCGTGCCGGTAAGGAACGGGAGCGGCGGGCGCGTCCGGTTCCGCGCGATACGCGGTGTCTCTCTGAAACTCCGCGAAAAACCGGGTCCGGCGCGCGGGGGTGAATACGGCGCGCAGCCCCAGTTTTTTCACGCGCCCGTCGCCGGGGAAATCCTTGTGCCCGGTCTGAAAGTTCGCGCTCAACTGAAACCCGCCGCCCTGGTACGAACCGCCGAGGCGCAGGGCCGCGCCCTCGCGCTCCACGCCGTCGCGGGTTTCCCTGGCATGCACCAGCTCCGCGTCCAGGCTCGTTCGCTTGTGCGGGATGTATGCGGCGCGGAACATGTCTGCGGCGAATCGCGCGCCC
>JAGUYV010000055.1 GCA_020061125.1 bacterium
CGCGCGACCTCTCGCGCCCCGGACTCAAGGGCGCGTACCACCAGCAGTGCGTGGGCTGCCACCGCACCATGAACATCAAGAATTTCCGCGATTGCACCGTGTGCCACAAGGACAAGGACGCGGCCATGCCCACGCTGGCCGCGGGCAAAAAACAATGAGCGCGTCCCGCGGAGGAAGGATCTCATGAGCATATCACGCAGAGGATTTCTCAAGATCGCCGGCATCGGCGGCGCCGGGGCGATCGCAGGCGCGGCCCTGCCCGCAGCGGCGTCCGAAAGCGACTTCGAGGGCTACCCCGATCGCTACGGCATGCTCACCGATGTCAGCAAGTGCATCGGCTGCCGCTCGTGCGAGGCCGCGTGCAACAAGCAGAACAAGCTGCCCAAGCCCGAAACTCCCTTCGAGGACTTGAGCGTGCTGGACACGAAACGCCGCACCACGGCACAGGCCTACACCGTGGTCAACAAGTACAACACCCGCGGCTCTTCGGAACCCGCGTTCCGCAAGCTGCAGTGCAACCATTGCAACGAGCCGGCCTGCGTGTCCGCGTGTTTCGTCAAGGCCCTCACCAAGACCAAGGAAGGCCCGGTGCTGTGGAACGACAAGCTGTGCGTGGGCTGCCGCTACTGCATGATCGCCTGTCCGTTCTACATCCCCACTTACGAATACGACAATGCGTTCAGCCCGCGGGTCATGAAATGCACCATGTGCGCGGACAAAGTGGCAAAAGGCGACGGCGCGCCCGCATGCGCCGAGGCCTGCCCCACAGAGGCCATCACCTTCGGCAAGCGCAGCGACCTCATGGCCCTGGCCCGCGAGCGCATCCGCACCGCGCCGGACAAATACATTGATCACATCTACGGCGAAACCGAGGTGGGCGGCCTGGGATGGGTGTACATATCGCATGTGCCGTTCGACGATGTGGGCCTGCCCACGAACCTGGGCGGCACGCCGTATCCCAAGTTCACCAAGAACGCGCTGGCCGCAGTGCCCATGATCGTGGTGTTGTGGCCCGTGGTTCTGGGCGGGGTGTACGCGTTCGCGCGGCGGCGCGAAGCCATTGACAAGCAAACCCGCGAGAACGCCGTGGCAAACGCCATCGAGACCACGCGCGCCGACACCCAGGCCAAGGCCGACCAGGCCAGGGAGGCCGCGCTCAAACGCGCCGCCTCACAGGCCGAGAACGAGAAAAAGAAAGCCGTTAAGGAAGCCGTGGACAAGGCCCTGGAAGAAGCCAAACAGCAGCAGAGCGGCGAAGCTCCCAAGGAGGGCGGCGCATAATGGACAACGCCAAACCAAAACTCTTCACTCCCTTCAATGTGATCACGGGCCTCATCCTGCTCGTGGGCATCCCCATCTGCCTGTACCGGTTCATGGGCGGACTCGGGGCCGTAACCAACCTGGACAACAACAACCCCTTCGGCCTGTGGATCGCGTTCGATGTGCTCACAGGCGTGGCCCTGGCCGCGGGCGGCTACACCATCGGCACCATCGTGTACATCTTCGGCATGAAGGAATACCACCCCGTGGTGCGGCCCGCGATTCTGACCGCGTTCCTCGGCTATTTTCTGGTGGGCGTGGGACTGGCGTTCGATGTGGGCCGCCCCTGGCGCATGCCCTATCCCTTCTTCATGTCCCAGGGTTTCACCTCGGTCATGTTCGAAGTGGCAGCGTGCGTGGCCCTGTATCTCACCGTGCTGTTCCTGGAAATCGCGCCCGTGGCTCTGGAATGGCTGCGCATGAAAGCCCTGCGCAACATCCTGGTGAAAGCAACCATCGGACTGACCATCTTCGGCGTGGTGCTCTCGACCCTGCACCAGTCGTCCCTCGGCTCCATGTTCCTTATCGTGCCAAACAAGATCCATCCCCTGTGGTACTCGACTTTCCTGCCGATCTATTTCTTCGTGTCCAGCATGATCGCGGGCCTGTCCATGGTCATCTTCGAAAGTTCGCTGTCGCACAAGGCGTTCAAGAACATCATTGACGCGGAGCCGCACCCGTTCGACCATGATAAAATCGTGATGGGGCTGGGCAAAGCCGCCGCCATCGTGATGTTCGGATACTTCGGCATCAAGGTCATCGGCGTGGCCCACGGCAACCACTGGCACATGCTGGCAACGCCCTACGGCCTGTGGTTCCTGGTCGAGATGGTCGGGTTCGTGCTCGTGCCCTGTTTCCTGTACGCTCTGGGCGTGCGCGCGGGCAATGTGAAGCTCGTGAAGTTCACCAGCTTCCTGGCCGTGTTCGGAGTGGTGCTGAACCGCTTCAATGTGTGCCTGGTGGCGTTTAACTGGGAGCTGCCCATGAGCGAGCGCTACTTCCCCAGCTTCATGGAGTTCATGGTGTCGCTCACGCTCGTCACAGCGGGCCTGGTCGCCTTCAAATGGATCGTCACACGGATGCCCGTGCTCACCGAGCATCCCGAGTTCCGCGAAAGCCACTGATCATCGAAAAGGATGT
The DNA here is from genome assembly GCA_020061125.1 of bacterium. Lineage (GTDB taxonomy): Bacteria > UBP15 > UBA6099 > UBA6099 > DSWB01 > DSWB01. The sequence continues at coordinate 2,461 of JAGUYV010000055.1, forward strand.
GCGCCATGCATACTTTGCAGGAATTCTTCTACTTCACCAAAGGCACCGAGTACCTCATCGGAGTCCTGTTCCTGATTTCCTTCATTTTCTTTTACCGGCTGGTGTTCCAGGCGCCGGGCGACGACACGGAATAACCAGAACCCCAGGGGGAGCGTGAATCCGCATGAACGACCAAGCTGTCAAGAAAATACTCGTGGTGGACGACGAAGAGGATGTGCGCGTGTATCTGACCACGCTGCTCGAGGATAACGGATACCAGACCATGCAGGCCACGGACGGGGATGTGGCCTTCCGCATGGTGCACGAAGACCCGCCGGATTTGATCACGCTCGACCTGCAGATGCCCAACGAAACCGGCACGCGCTTTTTCCGCACGCTCATGAAGGACAAGGAGCACCGCGGCATTCCGGTGATCGTGATCAGCGGCCTGGCGGGCCGTCACCTGGCCGTGGGCGACGCCCGCGCCGTGTTCGACAAGCCCGTGGACAAGGACGAGCTTCTGGCCAAGGTCCGGGAAATTATCGGGTAAAGGCTGGCGTCCGGCTTCCGGCATTCGGCAAATCAAAAGGAAAGGCAAAAGAAAAGGACACCGCGGAGACGCGGAGTCGCGGGGAAAAACCTTGAGGCTTTTTTGTGCGGCTGCGCCGTATGAAAAGCCGGGATTCCGGGAACCGGCAGTTGAATAAGGAAATGTATGTAAAGCACAAGAGATTTGACACGGAGAACCCGGAGGCACGGAGTACACGGAGAATGTGAATCAAGCGCGGCCACGGGCCGCGCTTTTTAATATCTGTTCAGGTCTGCTCTGATCTTTTATTCCCCAGTCTCCGCTGTGCTTTTATAACAAAAATGTTTTAGCGATCCATCGCGGTTTTTCTATTTGCCGCGCCCAGCACCCGTCTTTCCCCTACACGCTACTCGCTACACGCTACTCGCTTCATTCTGCACCCTGCGCCCTGCACCCGTCTTTCCCCTACACGCTACTCGCTACACGCTACTCGCTCTGTCTTCCCTCGATCCATTTCACATTTTTGACAGCGCGCGGGATGGTGCGCTTGTAGGAATATTTGGGCCAGCCGAGAATGAACGCGGCGTCCAGGGAATGGCGCATGGGGATGCCGAGGCGGCGCTTGAGCGTGGGATCAACGCGGGCCGCGCCCACGATGTATCCGATCCATGTAGCGCCCAGGCCGTGCGCGTTGGCGGCCAGCATCATGTGGGTGAGAGCAATGATGGCGTCGTCGCGCGTGGTGAGTCCGGCACCGGGATTGTTGTGGGCCAGAACCAGGACCGGCGCGCCGCGGAACACCAGGCATGAGCGCGGTTCGCCCGCGGCCATGGCGCGCCGCAGGGTGTTCTTCTGCTCCAGAACCAGACCCGCGCTGTCGCGGCCCGCAAGGGTCTTTAGCAGTTCCTCGGCCATGGGCGCGTCCGTGAGAGACGCCAGGGTCTCGAAGGTGCGCGTGATGCGCCGGTCCACGGAATTGATCACTTCGGTGTCTGTAATCACTGTAATGTTCACGCATTGCGCGTTGTGCCCGGTGGGCGCTTGCAGGGCAAGGTTCACAAGCTCCTCGAGCATTTTGCGCGGCACGGGCCTGTTTTTGAACTCGCGCACGCTGCGCCGTTGCATGAGCAGATTGCGCATGGCCGCGGCCGAGGCGGGCTTTTTGCTGCCGATGATCGCGAAAGCATCGAGCGGGAATTCGCCGCATGCGACCGCGTCCTCGGGGCACACCGCCACGCAGTGGTAACATTTGATGCAGGCGTTCGGGTGCGCCACGGCGAAGTCCTTGCCCTGCTTCTCAATTACGAGCGCGGGGCACACGGCCGCGCACCGGCCGCACCTGATGCACTTGTCCCTGTCCATGCTGATCATGCAAGCCATCCTCCGGGTTTTCTGGTCTGATGATATCAACATGATATTTTAATGCGCCTTTGGCCCGCGTGCGCAACGGCGCGCAATTTCAAGGGTTTTGCGCGCGCTCCCGGCCCCTGTTGGCGGAGGCGCAAAACGCGTATAATTATGTGTTGACGGCGTTGACTCGATAAATACAAAATTGCCGCGCCATCTCAAAGCACATGACGGACCACGCGAACAGCGAACAAAACCATCTTGAACGCATCGCCCAGCTTGAAGCCGCGCTCGAGCGCGAAACCCTGCTGCGCATCGAGTCCGAGGAACTTCTGGCCGAATGCGAAGATCGCTACCGCAACATGATGGACCGTTCACCGCAACTGGTGATCGAGACTGATCTCAAAGGCTGCATCACATACGCCAATCCGGCCGCTCACGAGTTGTTCGGCTATTCGGAAGACATGTACGGATCCCACATTACCGAGTTCGTGCATCCCGAGGACATTGAAACCGAGTTGCAGGTCTTCGCGCGAGGCCTGGCCGGGGGCAAGGACACCATATTGAGCCGGGTCGTCACCAGCAGCGGGGACCTGCGCTATGTGTTCAACAACTCCATCCCCCGCTACAGGCACGGAGCGCTCGACGGGCTGATTATTTTCGGCATGGATGTGACCGAACTCAAGAAAATCCAGGACCAGCTCGAGAACAGCGAGGAGCGCTATCGCGCGCTGGCCGAGGCCGCCGAGGACTACATTTATCTGTTCGACGAGGACCTGCGCCTGTCGTATGTGAACAGGGCCGGCGCAAAACAGTTCCGGGACGAACCCGAACGGCTCATCGGCAGGCACATCACAGACTTGTTTCCGGAACAATCCTCGCGGCGGCAGGAGCAAAGCCTGCGGCAGGTTCTGGAAACCGGCGAGAGCATTTTCGTGGAAAACATGTACCCGTTTCCTGGCGTCGGCGAGGTGTGGCTAAGCGCGCGCCTGGCGCCGGTGCGCGACAGTCAGGGCCATGTCACCGCCGTGCTGGGCATTTCCCGCGATATCTCGAAGCGCAAGCAGGCCGAGCAGGCCCTGCGCGAGTCCGAGGAAAAATACCGCACGGTGGTGGAAAACGCCGTGGACGGCATCTGCATCACGCGCCTGGGCGGCATCCTGTTCGCCAACGCGGCGTTCTGCGATCTCGCGGGCGTTTCCCAAAATGACATCGCCGGGAAAACCGTGTTCGACCTGGTTACGCCCGGCGAGCAGGACAAGGTCCGGCAACTGTATGCGGAAAGAAAACGCAATCCGCAATCGCCGCCCATGCGCATCATGACTTACTTGAACCGCGCGGGGGCTCCGGTTCCCGTGGAGGTGATTGTGGCGCGCATCACCTATCAGGGCGAGGTGGCCGGACACATCATCGTGCGCGACATGTCCGGCCGTTTGCGCGCGGAGCGTGCATTGCGCGAGTCCGAGGAAAAATACCGGTCCGTGGTCGAACTCGCGTCCGAGGGCATCGGCATCACCCAGAATCACCGCCTCGTGTATGTGAACCCGCAGCTCGCGGCCATGCTCGGCTGTCCCGCGCAGGAGTTGATCGGACACCCCTACGAGGATTTCATGACGCCTGAAGACAAATCGCGCGCGCATGAATACCGGGCCTCGCGCAGGGGCCGCGCCTCGGAGCCGGGCCGCATCGAGGGCAGTCTGGTCAGGCCGGATGGCGGCGTGATCAATGTGGATGTCAGCACTGTGGAAATCGCCTTCGACGGCCAGCCAGCGGGACTGATCATGCTTCGCGATGTCACCGACAGGTTCCGCGCGGAGCAGGCGCTGCGCGAGTCCGAGGAAAAATACCGCACCGTGGTGGAACTGGCCAACGACGGCGTCATGATCTCGCGCGACACGGTGATCCTTTTCGCCAACCGGCAGCTCGCGGACATGATCGGCGTGAGCATGGACGATCTCGCGGGCGCGCGCTTCACAGATTTCATGTCCCCGGAGCGCGTGCAGGAACTTGTGACCACATATAAAACACCCCTGGACAGCGGCCAGCCCGTGCCCGACATTTTCGAGACTGCGCTGCGGCACCGCAACGGGTCCGAGGTGGCCGTGGAAATCAGCGCCGCCATCATCAACTATCAGGGCCAGCGCTCGGGCCTCACCTTCGTGCGCAACATTTCCGAGCGCAAGCGCGCCGAAGCCGAACAGGAGCTGCTTCAGCAGCAACTGCTGCAGTCCCAGAAAATGGAGGCCATCGGCACCCTGGCCGGGGGCATGGCCCACGACTTCAACAACGCCCTGGCCGTGATTCTCGGCACTGCGGAAATCGCCATCCGCAAAACCGCGCCAGACGATCTCAACTACACCCGGTTCCACAAAATCATCAAGGCCTCGGAGCGCGCGCGCCACCTCACCATGAAACTCCTCACCTTCGCGCGCAAGGACAAGCTCAATGTCCAGGCCGTGTCCCTCAACGCTCTGGCCGAGGACTGCATTGACATCCTCAAGCAGACCGTGTCCAAAAAGATCATTCTGAAAACGCAACTTGCGCCCGAGCGCTGCATCGTGAGCGCGGACCCCAATCAGCTCCACCAGGCTCTTTTCAACATCTGTTTGAACGCGTGCGAGGCCATGCCCGGTGGCGGCGAACTTGTGATCTCCACCTCGCAGGGCCATTTCAGCGAAATAGAATTCCCCAGCCACGACCGTTTCGAACCCGGCGAATACTGCAGGGTGAGCGTCACCGACAATGGTCCCGGAATCTCGCAGGACATGCTCGAAAAAATATTCGATCCTTTTTTCACGACCAAGAAGTCGGGCACGGGCCTGGGGCTGGCCATCACCCTGGGCATCATTCGCAGCCATGGCGGACACCTGACGGCCCGAAATCTCGAACAGGGCGGAACCGAGTTCCTCATTCTCCTGCCGCACGCCCCCGGAGAAATTGACACGCAGCATCTGGAAAGGGTTTTCAAAGAGCACCACGGCGGCGGTGAGCGCATCATGATCATTGACGACGACAAGGATTTCACGGACCTGGCGCTCGAAGCCCTGGAGATGGCCGGCTTCCGTCCCTTTGTCGTGCCAACAGGACAGGCCGCCGTGGAAATGTTCCAAAAACATCAAGCCCAGGTTGACCTCGTGATCCTGGACATGATGATGCCGGAACTGGACGGCCGCGAGATGTTTCTGGCGTGCCGCGAAATTCGGCCAGACATCAAAATCATCCTTTGCTCGGGTTACAGCCGGGACAGGTCCATCACAGAACTCCTTGACATGGGCGTCAGCGGTTTCCTGCAGAAACCGTTCACCGTGAACGATCTGTGCGAGAAAATTGACGATGTGCTGCGTCAGTAGCGCCGGGACAGCAGGCCGCTTTTGATTTGAAGTCTTTGTGCCTCCGCGTCTCTGCGGTTTCCTTTGCTTTCAATAAATCGAGGATTTATGCGAGGATGATGCGGCAGTCCGCAGCCGTGCAGCCCTGTGCGGATGCGAACATGGGATTCAGGTCCATTTCGAGGATGCGGGGCGCGGCGGCAGCCAGGCGGGAAACCGAGACCAGAGCGGATTCCAGTGCGCGCATGTCCACGGGCCGGCGGCCGCGCGCGCCGGTGAGCAGGGGAAGGCCCGCGATGCCAAGGATCATGGCGCGCGCCTGTGTGCGGTCCAGGGGCGCAAGGCGCAGAACCGTGTCGCGCAGCACCTCCACGAACACGCCGCCCAGTCCGAACACCACCACGGGGCCGAACGACGGGTCGCGCCTCGCGCCGATGAGGCATTCCACGCCCTCTGGCTCCGCCATCTTCTGCACCAGCACGGTTCCGGGCGCATTGTGCCTGTCCATGATTTCAAAAAGCTGCTTTGCGGCCGTGAGCGCCTGTTCCGGGGATTTAATGTCGAGGATCACGCCGCCCGCGTCGCTTTTGTGGCTCATGGCCCGGCTCGTGATTTTCAAGGCCGCGGGAAACCCGATGCGCGCGGCCTCGTGCGCGGCCTGCTCCGGGTCCGTGGCCTCGGCGCAGGGCTGCGAGGAAATGCCCGCTGCGTTCAGAAGCTCGAAGGCTTGTTTTCCGATCAGCAAACCCGGCGCCGCGGCTTTGAGAATGCGCGCGGCCGGGCCGGGCAGGGACGGCGTTTTCACGGGCAGGGGTTTGACGGCGCGCGTGCAGAAGCGCAGATAATCGCCCATGGCGCGCACCGTGGCCCCCATCTGCGTGAACACGGGCACGGTGGTGTCGCCGCGCATGTCTTCGGCCACGCGCGGCAGGGCGAACAGGGTGATGGCCACGGGCTTGCCGTGCCGCTCGATCAGGCCCTGCACATCGGGCGCGATGTTGCGCGCCATGACCTTGAACGGGCCGACATAATGGTCCGGGGTGCGCCGCTGCATCATGATCACGCCGCCGTCCACGGTGTCCTGGGCCAGGGACTTGTCCATGGCCATGAGCACATTGTCCGCGGAAAACGCGTCGCCCATGTCCATGGGGTTTTCGATGTTGATGACGCCCGCGCGCACGCGCTCCCTGACCGCGGCCAGGGTTTTGGCGTCCGGTTGCGGAAATGTGAACCCGGCCTCGGAATACTCGTCCGCTGCCATGACCGTGAAGCCGCCCGCGGGCGAGATCACGGTGATGCGGTTGCCGCGAAGGCGCGGCTGGGTGAACATGCGCGCATGGGTGATGAGGTCGTTGATGTTGCGCACGCGGGTCACGCCGAATTGCGCGAACGCGGCGTCCGCCACGGCGTCGTCTCCGGCCAGGGACGCGGTGTGGCTCTTGGCGCGCTGCCGACCCGCGGGCGTGGTGTTGCCCTTGTAAACCAGGATGGGTTTGGGGCAGCGGCTGGCGAGTTGCGCGAACCGTCGGCCGTCGGCCATGCTTTCCAGAAACATGGCGATGACCTCGGTGCCGGGGTCCTGCATCAGATATTCGAGGTAGTCGCACTCATTGAGGTCGTACTTGTTGCCCATGCTCACCATCTTGTTGGCGAACAGATTGTGTTCGTGCAGGCCGAGGATGAGCGTGAGGCCCACGCCGCCGCTCTGGCTGATGATGGACACATTGCCCGCGGGGTAGGGGAGGATGAACGAGAAGGGCGCGCACAGGCCGATTTCCGCGTTGATCACGCCCAGGCAGTTCGGCCCCACAAGGCGGATGCCGTGCGCCGAGGCTTTTTCCTGGATCTCTTGGCCCAGGGCCGCGCCCTGCGCGTTGAGTTCGGAAAATCCGGCAGTCTCGATGATGGCGAAGGGCGTTCCCTTGGCCGCGCACTGGTCCAGGAGATCCGGCACGGTGCGCGCCGGAGACAGCACGATGAGCAGATCCACGGGTCCGGGGATGTCTTGCATGGTGGCGTACACGGGAACCGCGCCCACGGGTTCCTGGCGCACCGGATTGATGCCGTACACCGCGCCCCTGAAGTTCCAGGACTCCAGGTTGCGCACGATCATGGCCGCCAGATTGCTGGTGCGGGGGGACACGCCGGCCACGGCCACGCTCCCGGGGTAAAACAGCTTGTGCAGATCCGCCACGCCTCGGCCTCCGGCCCTGCGGCGGCTGCGGCGCGCCGGTTCAGGGCTTACTCATTATATAGCGCGCGCGCCCGCGGTGTCATATTCGAATCCGCATGGCGGGTGAGGGCGCGCGCCGCCCGGTTTGTTGAATTTTCCCGGCCCCCGCGATAGATTATCAGCTAGAACCGGCAGCAGCCGCCACGCAGGCTGCCGCGCCTCGGAACGAGGTTTTTTGTTTTTATGGGGCCGGGCGCGCGGCGTACCGGCGGCGGAGGCCGTTGCGCAACAAGGGAGACATTGCATGAAAATTCTGGTCACGGGCGCCGCCGGTTTCATCGGCTCGTCCACCGCGGAATATCTGATCGGCAAAGGCCACGATGTCGTGGGCATTGACTGCTTCACGGACTATTACGCCCGCGACATTAAGGAGCGCAACCTGCACGCTCTGCGGCGCAGCCCGGCCTTCGAGTTCGTGGAACAGAGCCTGATGGACGCGGATCTCAAGGCGCTGCTCACGGGCGTGCAGGGCGTGTACCACGCCGCGGCCCAGGCCGGAGTGCGCGCGAGCTGGGGCCGCGATTTCGACATCTATGTGCAGAACAACATCCGGGCCACGCAGATGCTGCTCGAAGCGGCCAAGGACTCGGATGTCAGCCGGTTCGTGTACGCGTCGTCGTCGTCCGTGTACGGAGACGCGGTGCGGTATCCCGTAACAGAGGACCTGGCCCCGCAGCCCGTGTCCCCTTATGGCGTGTCCAAGCTCGCGGCCGAGCATCTGTGTTATCTGTACTGGAAGAACTTCGGCGTGCCCGCGGTGTCCCTGCGCTATTTCACCGTGTTCGGGCCGCGCCAGAGGCCGGACATGGGGTTTCACAAGTTCATCCGCGCCATGCTCACGGGCCAGGAAATCACCGTGTACGGCGACGGCACGCAGACGCGCGATTTCACCTACATCTCGGATATCGTGAATGCCAATGCCGCAGCCCTGGAGTGCGGGGACCAGGCGCTGGGAAAAGCGATCAACATTGGCGGCGGCAACAACGAACCGCTTCACAAAGTGTTCGAGATGCTCGCGGAGATCACGGGCGTCGAGCCGCGGCTCACATACATTGAAAAGCAGAAGGGCGATGTGCTGCACACCTATGCGGACATCACGCTTGCCCGCAGCCTTCTCGGGTTTGCGCCCGAGGTTCCGCTGCGCGACGGGTTGGAGCGCGAGGCGGACTGGCTGCGCGCGATCCTGTGACCGCGGTCGCGTTCGCCCGCTTTTGTGAGATAATATCCAAAGGGAAATTCCGGCAGCGCGCGGAGCGCATCTTATGGTGAACATTCCGGTGTTCGGAAAGAAAAAGCCGCAACTGACCATCGTGATTCCCGCGTACAACGAAGAGGAATCCATCGGCGGCGTGCTCGAGCAGTTGGCCGCGCTGCGCGAGGACATCCCCGCGCGGGTCATCGTGGTGGACGACGGGTCAGCCGATCGCACCGCGTCCATCGCCGAAGCCGCGGGCGCGGAAGTCGTCCGCCACCGCCGCAACAAGGGCTACGGCGCCGCGCTCAAGACCGGCATCCGCGAGGCCGATTCCGAGTTCGTTCTCACCCTGGACGCCGACGGCCAGTACCGCCCCGTGGACATTCTCAAGCTCTGGGAAGTGGCCGCGGATTTCGACATGGTCTCCGGCCGCCGCACGCAGTTGCTGCACAGCGCCCTGTGGCGCATGCCCGGAAAGTGGCTCCTCTCCTGGATGGCCAATTACCTCACCAGACAGAAAATCCCGGACCTGAACTCCGGGCTGCGCCTGTTCCGCACGGATGTCATCAAAAAATATCTGCACATCTGCCCCATGGGGTTTTCCTTTTCCACGACGAGCATGATGGCGCTGTTGAGCCGCGGGTACAATGTGGGGTTCGTGCCCGTGGAGGTCCACAAGCGCGAGGGCCGCAGCACGGTTAAGCTGTCAACGGGCTTCGAGACCATCATCCTGATTCTGCGCATCGCCGCGCTGTTCAATCCCCTGCGCCTGTTCGTGCCTTTGAGCGCGGCGTCCTTCGTTTTTGGCACCCTCTGGGGCGGATATTACATCCTGCAGCGCCACGGCTTGAGCATGGCCGCCACACTGGCCATGGTCACCGGCGTCCTCCTGTTCTCCCTGGGCATCATTTGCGACCAGATCTCGCAGTTGCGGCTGGAGCGGTTCGAATAATGTGCGGCGTGGCAGGCCTGCTGCATTTTGACGGGCGCCCCGCGGACGCCGCCGTGGTGCGCGCCATGACCGATACCCTGGCGCACCGCGGCCCCGACGACTCCGGCGTCTTCACCTCCGGCCCCGCGGGCCTGGGCCACCGCCGCCTGTCCATCATTGACCTGTCACCGGCCGGCCGCCAGCCCATGGCCAACGAAGACGGCTCCGTGCTCGTCACCTACAACGGCGAAATCTACAACTTCCCGGAACTGAAAAAAGAACTGCAGGACGCGGGCCATCATTTCCGCTCGAACACGGACACCGAAGTCATCGTGCACGGGTACGAGGAATGGGGCCTGGACTGCGTGCACCGCTTCAACGGCATGTTCGCATTCGGCCTGTGGGATGACAAAAAGCAACAACTCTGGCTCGTGCGCGACCGCATGGGCGTCAAGCCGCTGTTCTACGCCGCGCTCCCGGACCGCATTCTATTCGGCTCGGAGATCAAGGCGATACTGGCCGCGCCGGACGCGCCGCGCGACATGGACATCGAGGCGCTGGCCCTGTACCTGCAACTGAACTGGATGCCCGCGCCGCGCACGCTCCTGGCGCGCGTGCGCCAGCTCGAACCCGGCGAACACCTTGTGGCCGGCGCCTCGGGGAACATCCGCAAAACCCGCTACTGGGATCTGGAATTCCGCGAAGGCGGGCGCCGCAGTGAACGCGAGTGGATTGACGAACTGGGCGCGCGCCTCGAAGAGTCTGTGCGCCTTCGTCTTGTCAGCGATGTGCCTTTCGGCGCATTCTTGAGCGGGGGCGCGGACTCCAGCGCCGTGTCCTGGTTCATGGCCCGCAACATGCGCGAAAAGCTCAAGACCTTCTCCATCCATTTCGGAGAACCCACCTACGACGAGGACGAATACGCCAGGGCCGTGGCGGCCTCCATCGGCGCCGAGCACCATCAGACCCGTGTGACCGCGGACCTGGCCGCGGCGCTGCCGGACATCGTGAGGCACGCGGAGGAGCCGACCGCGGACTCGTCCATGGTGGCGGTGTATTATCTGGCGCGCGAGACCCGCCGCCATGTCACCATGGTGCAGAGCGGCGACGGTGCGGACGAGTTGCTCGCGGGTTACGAAACCTATCAGGCGCATTACATTCACAGGCTCATGCGCGCCATGCCGCGGTTCGTGCGCCGCGGCGCGCTCGCCGCGCTCGTGAACAGCATGCCCGTGTCC
>JAGUYV010000018.1 GCA_020061125.1 bacterium
CCCGACCCGCGTGCGCGACACGCGCTCGTTGAGCAGGGCGATGAAGGCGATGGCATAGTCCACCAGGCGGGCGCGGGCGTCGGTGCGATCTTTGATGCGCACGCCGAAGAGCCGTCCCACGCGCGCCCGCGAGGTGATCCGCGGCTACACCTGCCTCAACGATGTGACCGAGCGCCACATGCAGGGCCGCGACGGCCAATGGACCCGCGCAAAAAGTTTCGACACCTTCTGCCCCATCGGTCCCGCGGTCACTGCGGACATTGACCCGGACAATGTCTCCGTGGCGAGTTATCTCAACGGGGAACTCAAGCAGAAATCCAGCACCGCAAATCTCATATTCAACATTGCAAAGATTGTGGAATTCGTGACCTCGATCATGACCCTGGAGCCGGGCGACCTCATCGCCACGGGCACCCCGTCCGGCGTCGGCCCCATGCAGCCCGGCGACGAAATCGCCATCGAAATTCAGGGCATCGGCCGCCTCGTGAACCCCGTGGTTGCGGAATAGGGTTCACTCGCCATTGCCTTTTGAATTCAAAATGTGACGCTTCGTATCAGCTAAACGAGGAATTGCCATTTGTGGAACAGCCGCGCATGGATTGTTTTCCGCGTGAATAAACCGGGGAATGTGTTGCGAGTCATGCCGGGTTCATGGGCCAGAAAACCATTATCAGAGGCGCCGCGACCACGGCGACGAGTATGGTAAGAGGAAGGCCCAGTTTCCAGTAATCCCCGAAACTGTAGCCTCCGGGCGCCATGACGAGCGCGTTGGACTGATGACCCACCGGGGTCATGAACGCACAGGAAGCGCCCACGGCAACGGCCATGAGAAGCGGATCGGCCGAAACGCCCATTCCGGCCGCCAGAGTAATCGCAATAGGCGCCATCAACACCGCGGCCGCGGCATTATTGACAACATTTGACAACAGCATGGTGCCCGTGAGCAGCGTCGCCACCGTGCCCACGGGAGGCAGATGGTTTGAGAGCACGAGCAGTTGCTGCGCAATAAGCCCAGCGCCGCCCGTGCTTTCCAGAGCATGGCCCAGGGGAAACATCGCCCCGAGAAGAACGATGATGGGCCAGTCTATGCTCTCGTACATGTCCCCGACGGGGACCAGACCCGCGAGAACCATTATTACCGCAGCCGCCACAAACGCAACCTGGACCGGGACCACATTGAATGCGGACAGCAGCATGGCCGCGCCGAACAATCCCGCCGCCATCAGCACCCGGGGCGTCCGCCCGATGCTGATTCCGCGATCAGCCAGCGGAAGGCATTTGAAGTCTTTAATCATCGCCTGCAGAGATTTTTCCGCGCCCTGAAGCAGAAGAATGTCGCCGTGGATGAATTCGGTGTGTCCCAGCCTGAAAACCAGGCGCTGTCTTCGCCTTGCTATCGCAAGCAGATTAACACCGTAGATATTGCGAAGATGAAGCGCGGCCGCGCTTTTGCCTCTCAATGACGAATCCGCGGACACGATGACTTCCATCAACTCAATGTTGCCCGCGCCCAGGGCGTCCCTGATGTGGTCTCTGTTGTCAACCAGGTCGAGGCCGAGTTCCTTGGTTACGGTTTTGATTTCTTCCGGCGCCGCCTCGATCATAAGCATGTCGCCGGCCTCGATTTCTTCGTGCACGGAAGGCGCTCCGATGATGCGGTCCCCGTGGATAATTCCCACAACCTGTATGTCCGCTTCCTTTTCTATGGCGGATATCAGATGGAACAGCGTGTGCCCCACGAATTTTGAATTTTCCGGCACCACGATTTCCGTGATGTACTTTTCGATTTCAAAGATATCTTCACGGGCGCCGCCGGATTCCTTTCTGGGGGTCAGGCGCGGGCCTGCGAACACAATAAACACAAGGCCGGCTGCGGCCACGCACAAACCCACGGGTGAAAAATCGAACATTCCGAAAGCCGGTTGTCCGGTCTGTTCGCGGAACATGGCGATGATGATGTTCGGGGGGGTGCCGATCAGCGTGATGAGGCCCCCCAGCAGAGAGCCGAACGCAAGGGGCATGAGCAGCATGGACGGCGAACGCCCGCTGCGCCCGGACATCCACACCGCCACGGGCATCAACAGCGCAAGAGCGCCCACATTATTCATGAACCCTGATAAAAATATCACGATTGCCGTGAGAACCCCAAGCTGGGCCGCCAGAGAGCCGCCCACCCGCGAGAGCTGGCGGGACATGGCGTCAATGACCCCGGCGTTGAGAAGCCCCCGGCTGATGACCAGCACGGCCGCCACTGTTATGACTGCGGGATGCCCGAAGCCCAGAAAAAGCTGCTCCGGGGGCGCAAGGCCGCAGATGAACACCAGCAGCAACGCCGCAAGCGCGACAAGGTCGTATCGCCACCTCCCCCAGATGAACAGCATGAGCATGGCGGCGAGAATTACAAAAACCTGTATCTGATCAGCGGTCAACTTCCTTATAGTCCTTTCATTGCGCCGATTGTATTATATCAAGTATTGTTCAATCTGGATTTCACTGATGAGAAATTCGGGGTGGATGTGGCCTGCCCCCGAAATGAGTACCAGTTAGAATGTTAGGGTTTTGACTTTGCCTTTGTTTTGGCTTTTGCCTTTGTATTTTAGATGGAAGCGGAAGGG
>JAGUYV010000063.1 GCA_020061125.1 bacterium
GCAAACACAAGCGCCGCGTGTGCACGCGGCGCGTACGATGTTCTCATGAATGCAGCCATAACAAATTTATAAATACGGCGGGCGAGGAATGCAAATGCATGGAATCGCCGCAGGGCAGTGAGCGGAATGGAAACCCGTTACCAGCTCTTGCCCTTGAGGATGTCCCTGATGGATTCCTCGGCGCGCTTCTCGACCAGGGCGATGCGCTCGTTGCCCGCGAGCTTGATCTTCTCGACCAGCTCCTCGATGTTCGCGGGTTTTTCGAGGAAATCCTTGGCGCCGATTTTCATGGCCTCGACGCTTTTGCCCACGGTGGCGTAGCCCGTGAGCAGAATGATTTGCAGATCCGGATTTTTCTCCAGCATGCGGCGCAGGGTCTCAATGCCGTCCATGCCGGGCATCTGCATGTCCAGAATGATGGCGTCGAATTTTTCCGCGTCCAGTTTTTCGAGAGCCTCGGCGCCATTGGCCGCGGTACGGGCATGAATGCCCCGGGCTTCCATGCGCTCCGAAAGCGTTTTGGTGAATTCCACCTCATCGTCCACGAGCAGAACTTTTTGACCGGCCATGAGAATCACCCTTTCAGCGGTTCGGGCGCAACGCCCGAGTATTCGAGCGGGGCGTCAGCAAGCGCCTCGCGGAATGGTCAGCGTCATCACAACGGCGTCGGCGCCGTGTGTCACATCCAGATGCGCGCCCTGCGCCCGAGCCAGCTCGAGGGCCAGAACCGCGATGTCCCGCGGCAGCCCGGTTTCCGTGGCTGGCGCAGCGGAGATGTGAACCAGGGCGTCGTCGCCCGCTCCCCGCGCCGAGATGGTGATCAAGCCCCCGGGCGGCAGCGGCGCCATGGCCGCTTCCAGACACATAAATATTATATGCCTCATCGAGAACGGATCGCCATGAATGTTCAATCCGGCCTCGTCAAGCTCGGTCTTCATGTCGAGTTTCTTGAGCGCCGCGAAGCGCTCGGCCAGGCGCGCGATGTTCTCGACAAGGGCCTTGAGTTCGAAAGTTACGGATGGATCGTCCACGCTGTGAGCGAAGTGGTTGAAATGTTTGAGAAGCTCGACGCCGCGACGGGCCTGGCGCGAGAAGGAGTCGCCGATTTCGCGCACGCGCTCGGGATTCAGGTCGCGGCCGTTTCCCATGGCCCAGGCCAAGTCAGCCATCAGCCCGGATTTTTCCAGGATGATAGTCATGATGTTATTGAGTTCGTGGGACACGCTGGCCGACATGCGGCCAAAAAATCGGAGACCCTGATCCGCGCCACTGGGTTCGCGATCTGTTTGGTCAGTCATTTGATCCCACGGCTTTCAGCATGATTTCGATCAGCCGGTCAATTTTAACGGGTTTCATAATGTAATCGAAAGCGCCGAGTTCGAGACCGGTCTGGCTGTCCTGTTCGCTGCCGCGTCCCGTGAGCAGAATTACGGGCATTTCCGGGCGCGTCCGCTTGATTTCCTTGAGCACCTCGAGTCCGTTCATGCCGGGCATCATCACATCCAGCACCAGTACATCGAACGGCTCCTGTGCGGCGCGGCGCACGGCCTCGGCGCCGTCCAGCAGATATGTCACATCATAGCCGCGCAGAGACAGGCGCTCGGCCAGGGTGCCCACAAGCTCTTCTTCATCGTCCACGAGCAGCACTCGCAATTCCGGCATGGCAGTCTCCCAGCCCGGATTTCTTACGAAGAAATCCGGAAATCGCAATAACGCCCGCACTGCTTCGTTATCACTTCGTTCGGGGGCGGTCACATACTTCAAGTATGCTCCCTTCCCACTCTCTTGTTCTGCCTCGCATTTCAGGCATTCTTGCGATTTCAGCCCGCATTGGTGAGAAATGCGGGCTAATCGCCTCTTATCCTGGGCAGCACCACATGAAACGAGGTGCCTCTGCCCTCCTGGCTTTCCACTTCAATTTCTCCGCGCAGCTTGCGCACGATTCCGTATGTGATGGCCAGGCCCAGGCCCGTGCCCTCGGTCTTGGTGGTGAAAAACGGCTCGAAGATGTGGCCCAGGTCTTCTTCTGGTATGCCGGGGCCGTTGTCCGAGATCGTTACCACCACGAGGTCCGGGTCCTTGTTCTCGATGAGAATCCCCACGCGGCCGTCCTTCTTGAGAGCCTCGAATGCGTTGTTGATCAGATTCAGAAACACCTGCTGAAGCTGGCCCCTGTCGCTCATGATGCTGGGCACGCCGTCGGCGATGAATGTCTGCACCTCGATGTTGCGGAACACCGCCTCTTTTTCGAGGAATCCGAGCACCTCGTTGATAAGCGCGGGAAGATCTATGGGCTGAATTTTGACATCAATATGGCGCGCAAACCCGAGGAGCCGGTGCGTGATGGCCGAGCCGCGCTCCACGGACGCGATGATGGACTCGATGAGCTTGAGCGATTTATCTCTTTTCGGAAACTCCGGGGTCATGTCCACGAAGTCGTGGAGCAGGCCAGCCTTCTCGTTGATGATGGCCAGAGGGTTGTTGATTTCGTGCGCCACGCCCGCGGCCAGGCGGCCGATGGACGCCATTTTGCTGGTGTATTCCACTTTGTGCAGGGCCATCTCGTGGTGCATGTCGGCGTCGCGGATGCGGCCCACCAGCACCGAGGACACGGCCGTGGTCAGAAGCAGGATGACTACGATGCTGCCCGCCAGGAATCCGAGGAGCGTGCCCCGCAGGGACAACCAGCTCTGCATGAGTTCGGGCAGGGGCCTGGTCATGATGAAGATGAAGGGCGTGTCCTCGATGTAGGCGTAGCCCAGCACATAGGCGCGGCCGGAGTCATCCGTTTTCTCCAGAACTTCCGTGGCCGCCATTTTTGGCGGAACGGGCACGGGCGCTTTCTCCAGAGCCTTGCGCCCGAAGCGGCTGGCGGTTTGTAGCACGCCTTTTTCGTTGATGATGAACGCGTCGGTGCCGTCATCTTTGGAAAAAGATGGGATTTTACTTGTTAGCAACTCCATGTCCAGGGTGGCGCGCAGCACATGCATGTCCCCGTGCGGATCCCTGTGGCGCACGGCGATCACGAAGTGCGGCGTCTCGCGGAAGCCCGGGAACACATCGCTGATATGGGCGCCTTCGTCGCGCACTTCCTGAAACCAGCCCGCCTGCGAATAGTTCACGCCGCGCAGCTTGCTTTCGTAGCGCGCGGGTCCGACATAGTTAATGACATTGCCCTGTTCGTCAATAAAGGTCAGGTCCACGAAGTGCTCAAAGGTGGAGTTGAGATTGTCAATGATGGAGCGCAGAATCTGCGTGTCGGCGAGCTGTTCCGTGGATTTTTCATTGGCGATGAACTGGAGGGCGTTTTTGCGCTCGATGAGGGAATGCTCCAGGGCGCGCTTGTTGCTGGACACGAGCCTGCTGGTGGGGTGCATGGCTTCTTCTTTGATGGTTTTGTGATACTGGTGGATATTGACGACGGTCATGAAAACGAGCGGGGCGATGGCCACCACGCCGGTGATGAAAACGGAAGAAATCCAGATGCGGCGGTAATGGATTTTTTTGTAGACATCGCTGGGCGCGGCCCCCCAGGTGCCGTACATGAGCTTGCGCAGCAGGTTTTTGAGCAGGGAGGACCCGCGCATGAATCAGCCGCCTTCCTCTCCCGCCGCGGTCCTGCGCCTGCGGGCCTCGTCGTAGGCGGCCTGCATGGTCTGCGACAGCTTGTCTATGTCCACGGGCTTTTCGAGATACGCGAACGCGCCCAGTTCGAGCGCGGCCTTGCGGTCGGTGTCCGTGCCGTGGCCCGTGAGGATGATGACCTCGACCGCAGGCTTTTCCTTCTTGAGGCGGCGCAGCACTTCGAGGCCGTCAATGCCGGGCATGCGAAGATCGAGCACCATGACCTCGGGTTCGTCGCTGCGCGCCAGATCCAGGGCGGATTCGCCGTCGTGGGCCACGGCCGTGCCGAAGTCGCGCATCTGCAGCCTCTCGCTCAAGGTTTGCACGAACTCGGTTTCATCGTCCACGAGCAGCACCTTGCGGGGCTTGTCGAAACTCTGGCGGCGGTAGATGTCGGCCTGGTAGAAATCCGGGCCTACCTTGGCGCGGGCCTCGAGCACGCCCGGCACGCGGCGCGCGATGGCCGCCAGTTCTTTTTCGAGCGGTTCCAGGCGCAGCACATGCTTGTTGATAATGACCGTGGCCACACCGTCCGCGCACGCAACATCCACATCCGAATGGCCTTCTTTGATGAGTGCGAGAAGCACCTGGGCGGCGAGAGCGAAATCCTCGATGGCCCGGCGCGAGACATCCGTGGCCTGCAGCGCGGGCTTGCGGGCGTTTTCCACGATCAACTCCACGGCCTGTTCCGCGCTCTTTTCGTGCATGGGCACGCGGATGTCGTAGAGGCTTTTGTGCCAGGGTCCGAGGTCGTGCAGATCCTGCGCCCATTGCGCGGCCTGGGCGTCGTCCCGGGCGATGGCTTTGGCGGCATCGCGCTCGGACGCGAACGCGCCCTGTTTCACGGCCAGCGC
>JAGUYV010000244.1 GCA_020061125.1 bacterium
GAAGCGCGCGCCCCCGTCCGGCGCATTGTCCACGCTGATGGCACCGCCGTGGTTGGTCACGATTCCGTGGGTGATGGCCAGGCCCAGGCCCGTGCCCTGTCCTTCGCCCTTGGTGGTGAAGAACGGGTCGAAGATCTTGTCCGCGATTTTCTGGGGGATTCCGGTTCCGGTGTCGCGAATGATGATTTCGCAGAACCGTCCCGCGGCCTGGCCCGGCGCGCGGGCGCCGGACAGGAACCTGTTGCGCGCGCCGATGTAGAGAACGCCGCCATCGGGCATGGCGTCGCACGCGTTCGAGCACACATTGAGCAGAGCCTGCTCGAGCTGCGTGGCGTCCACGGTGATGTATTCGAGGTCGTGGTGGTAGTCCGTGTGGATGGATACATTTTTGGGGATGCTGCGGCGGAGCATGCCCATGAGGCCGTCGAGAATGGCGGACGGGGACACGGTGCGCGGGTTGAGCTTGTCCTTGCGTGCGAAGGTGAGCAGCTTGTGGGTGAGTTCTCGCGAGCGCCTGGCCGCGGCTGCGATTTCATGAAATTCCTCGCGGAACGGCGCGTCGGGCGCGAGTTCGTCCAGGGCCAGGCTGGCGTTGCCCAGGATCACGGCCAGCATGTTGTTGAAGTCGTGGGCCATGCCCCCGGCCATGCGGCCGATGGCTTCCATTTTTTGGGACTGAATCAACTGCTCGCGCAGACTGGCGGCTTCCTCGTCCGCACGCTTTTTGCCGATGATGATCTGCACATTGGCGGTGAACGCGCGGATTTGCTCGACATCCTCGTCCGTGTAGTCCTCGTCCTTGTTGGCCACGGCGGCGATCGCGGCCACGGAATTCTGCGCGAGAACCGGCACTACGAGCAGGCGCGTGATGGGCACATGCCCGGCGGGGAACCCGGCGCGGCCTGATGCGGCCGTATCGAAGCTGTTGATCATCACGGGTTTGCGCGTACGCACGGCGTCGGCCCACACGCCCCCGCCCTGCACGGCGAACACGCACATCGCGCCCGGCACCGCGCAGTCCGCTTCTGTGTCCGGGGACCACGCATGCACTTCCAGCGCGGCCCCGTCCTCCTGCATGAACCCGTAGAAACCGTAGCGGCTGGCGGTGATGGACACCAGCTCGTCAAGCGTGGCCGTGCACAGGGTTTTGAGATCCGCGTCCACCAGGCGCGCCACGCGCCACAGGGATTTGAGGCGCTGCTGCAGAAGCGTGCGCGACCGCTCGGCTTCCTTGCGCAGAGTGACATCCGTGGTAACACCCGCCATGCGCACCAGAGCGCCGCTCGCGTCGCACACGGGCGCGGACCGGTCCTGCACCCAGCGGATCGCGCCGTCGGGCCGCACGATGCGGTACTCGCAGATGAAATCCCGGCCATCGAGCAGGGCGCGCGCCTTGCGCTCGGTGATGGGACGGTCCTCGGGATGCACGGCCTCGAGCCACAGGGTCGTGTTGCGCCGGAACTGCCGCGCGGACACTCCGTACAATTCCTCCACCGCCGGGTTCACATACAGCAACTTCCCGTTACGGTCCGTGCTCCACAGCACATCGTTCACCGAATGCAGCAGCTCGGACAACCGCTCTTCGCTGCGGCGCAGCGCGCGCTGCGTCACGCTGTGCTGCAACGCCAGCGCCGCGAAGCACCCGAACGCTTCCGCGAATCGCGCGTCCCGGTCCGTGAAATCCCCAGGCTTATTCGCAAGCCCGATCAGCCCCACGGTTTTGCCATGCACATTCAACGGAGCGAACATCACATTTTTCAGGAGCACATGGCCCTCGGGCATAAACCCCATCCAGGGGCTGTTCGAGAAATCGTTTTCATACACGGCGCGCCCGGTTTTGTAGGCCTCGGCGCGCAGCCCGCGCACGGGCATGGGCAACGACGGGTCCACGGCGCACGGCAACCCGCCGGACTCCAGAAACAACACCTCGTTCTCTTCGCCGGACTCTGTCAGCAGCGCCACATATCCGGCAACCGCGCCGATTGTACTCCGGCATGTATCAAAAATGCTGCGCGCCGTGTCTTCGAACCTCTCGTTTCGCAGAACCGCGGACGCACAGGCAAGCAGCGCTTCGAGCAATTCATCCTGCCTGTCATTGTTTTTTTTGTCTCGCATGCGCCAGTCTCCGCCACGGTCCCTGTGCGCCTCAATTTTCCCACGGTCACGAGACCCATGAAAAGTGGTTATTTGGGACAATGATATAATCTTATTCGCACAAAACGGCTATTTTTGCCCAAATAAAATCATTCCCACAAATATTACATATATTTTATGAAATTGTATATTATTTTGTCAATGGCTGGAATTAAAAGACACTTGCTTGTATGTTTGGCATGCGCAAAAAGTTCAATGTTTTCTCATGGCGCAGAACAGCATGCCGGGGGCCTGGGACGAAATCTCTTTGTAAACAGAGCGTTTTATGTAATCAATGACGAAGAGTCTGCCAAAAACATCCACAAAATCCTGCGGCCGGAACCCTGCCTGGCCGGGCTGTGCATTTCTTGCCCAGGGGGTTTTCACCATCAGAAGCGCCCCATCGCTCATGATACGGCAAACTGTTGCCGCGTAAATATCATGCTGCTCCGGGGTCAGGGCGCAGAACACACTGCGGTCGAAAACAATGTCGTAAGGCCCCTGGAGCGAGGAGTCCAGAATGTTGTCCTGCACGAAATTCACGGCTCGCCCGGCCCGGAATGCAAACTGCCGCGCATGATTCAGAAGGGCCGCGCCCGAGTCCGTGGCTGTGACCCGCATTCCGAGGCCCGCAAGAGCCGCTGCCTGCTCTCCGCCCTGTGCTCCAATGACCAGCCCTTTTAGGCCGCGAAGCGTCATGCCTTTAAGCGCGGCTGCAGCATCAAGATCGAGACTCTCCGGGTTACGGCCCGGCGCCGCGCTCCCGGCTTCACAATCATCCGCCGGGGTCTTATCGTGGCTGTTCATGGAATCACCTTTCAAAATTGATCCGCGCCTGGCGGGCCTGCCCGATCTTCAAATCCGCCAATACAACACAAATCCGGCGAAATGGTTCCGCGCCATGCGTTTTGCGCTTTGGTCATTGGGGGTATACTAAAGGGGCATGGACACCTGCGACGCATTACTGATCATTCCGCCGTTTGATTTTACGATGCTGAATTCTGTGACGGGCCGGCGCACGGGCCGCAGCGGGTATTATCTTTATTACCCGCCGCTTGGCCTGTGCAGCATGGCGGGCGCGCTGCGCGCGCGCGGGTTCCGCGCGCAGGTGGCGGACGGGCA
>JAGUYV010000292.1 GCA_020061125.1 bacterium
CCGCGGCGCGCGCCGCGAGGTCCGCCACGAATGTCGCGGCGGCTATCAGCAGCAGGATGGCGGCGATCCGTTTCATGACAGATCCTATTGTACAGGATCGCGGGCGTTCGCGCCACACTGTAATGTTGGAATTGAACAAATGCGCTATGCGCGAATATGGGCTATAATAAAACATGGCGAAAATGACGACGAACCGGCATAGAGCAACCCGCCCAATTACATCCGTAATGACCAAGGATTTTTATGCTTTCAATGAAGCCGAAACCGTGAGCCAGGCAATGGATGCCGTCAGGGCGCACGGACTGGGCGACAGAATTGCGTATTTCTATGTGATGGATGATGAAGACCGGCTTACCGGTGTCATTCCCACAAAACTCCTTCTCACGGAGCCTCTGGATCGGCCATTGTCGCAAATCATGATAAAAAACATCGTCGTGATTCCCGAAAATGCAACAGCAGGGGATGCGTGCGCCCTGTTTGCGGACCACAAATTCCTTGCGCTCCCCGTGGTTGACGGCACAGAGCGCATCGTGGGCGTGGTTGACATTTCAATGTTTACGGACGAAGTCCTGGACATACAAAACCAGGAGCGAATGAATGAGATCTTTGAGACAATCGGATACAGAGTCTCGCAGGTTCGTGACGCCTCCATTTTCCGCGCGTTCAAATTCCGGTTTCCATGGCTTCTGGCGACCATAGCGAGCGGAACGATTTGCGCAGCGTTGGCGAGCGTTTTTGAAATCACCATTTCCCGGAGCATCGCACTGGCCTTCTTTCTGACTCTGGTTCTGGGTCTTGGCGAGAGCGTAAGCATCCAGTCCATGACAGTCGCAATTCAGGCGATGCACTCGACGAAACCGTCCTTGATGTGGTATATGCGCTCTTTTCGCAGAGAGACCGGCTCGGCATTGCTGGTCGGAATCGCGTGCGGCGCGATTGTTGGGCTGATAGTTTTTTTATGGCTTGGCGTGCCGCTGGTTGCGGCCTCCATAGGAATGAGCATTCTCATGATTCTATGCCTGGCGTCCTTTTTCGGCTTAAGCGTGCCCGCGCTGCTTCATACGCTCGGCCTGGATTTGAAAATCGCCGCGGGGCCTATTACTCTTGCCCTGACGGACATCGCCACGCTTCTGGTTTATTTCAGCACTGCGACGGTTCTGTTGCGGCAAGCTTGATTCCATGCGTGCGGCAGCATATAGAGAAGCGCCGGAGACCCATGAGTAAAAGCAAAACTAAAACAATTCGCCGGGTGCTGGCCGGAACCGATTTTTCCCGAGCGGCGGCAAATGCCGTGGCCCGGGCGGCGGTTATCGCAGCCGAGCATGCCGCGGAATTGAAAATTATTCACGCCACGACGCCGGTGAGCGCCGCGGCCATCAGGCGGTTCGGCCTTGATCCCGTTTTTGGACGAGAGCCGGACCCGGAAACCCGGGACAGTCTCAAACGGGCGGAGGCGGTTGCGCGCAAGTATGGCTCCCGGGCGGTTGCCGAAGTCATCCATGGGGGCGCGGCCGAGAGTCTCGCCCGTGAAGCGAATCGCTATGGGGCCGATCTGGTTGTGGTTGGCGCGCGCGGACATCGCATGGCCAAAAACGCATCAACGGGCACAACCGCGGAACGGCTGACCGAACTGTGCGGCCGGGATGTCCTTATCGTTCACAGGCCTGTAAATGCTTCTTACAACAACATCTTGATTTGTATCGCGCTGGGGCCGGTCTCCGGCCATGTCGTGACATCCGCATGCGCCCTGGCCCCGAACGCGGGCAAGAGCCTTTTGCATGTTTACGAGCCTCCCTTTGAGAGGAAGCTTATCAGCTACGGCGCAAATCCGGATGCCGTGGCGTCGCACCGGAACGCCGTTAAAGGGGATGCATCGCGCGCCGCGCTGGATCTGATTGAAAAATGCGCCTCGCCCGAACAGAATCCGCCTTCAATCATATTGAAACGCGGCGGGTCTCCGGGCCATCCTGCATACAGAGTTCTGCTTGTTGCGGCTCAAAAAATGCGTGCCGACCTGGTTGTTATTGGCAAAAATCAGCCGACGATTTCAGGCTTCCTGCTGGGAAACACCACCAAGCACATTCTTCGCGACGCATCAACGGACACTCTGATAGCCGCCTCGCGCTGACCCGGTTTGCCGCAGCTAAAAACGCGTTCCATATTCGCGTCAGTAGAACAGCTTTTCAATTTTTGAAATATTTTCCGGACGAATGAAAAGGATGATGGTGTCGCCGGGTTCGAGGGTGTCGTTGCCGGTGGGGATGATGACCTCGTCGCCGCGCACGATGGAGCCGGCCACGGAACCGCGGGGCAGGCCCGCGTGCATGAGTTTCTTTCCGGCAACATCCGCGTGGTGCGCCACGCGCACTTCGATCATCTCGGCCTTTTCCTTTTCGAGCACGGCCACGGATTCGATGTTGCCGCGGCGCACGAAGCGCAGGACTTCGTTCACGGTGAGCAGGCGGGGGCTGACGGCCAGGTCAATGCCCAGGCGCTCGACGATGCCCACATAGTCGGGCCGCTCCACCATGACGATGGTCTGCGCGGCGCCCAGCTCGCGCGCCAGAAGCCCGGACAGGATGTTGTCTTCGTCGTCTCCGCTCAAGGCCACGAACGCGCCCGCGTGCTCGATGCCTTCTTCCTTGAGCAGGTCCGCGTCGGTTCCGTCGCCGGCCAGAACCAGGGTGCGGCGCAGGCTTTCGCTCAAGAACATGGCGCGGTCACGGTCGCGCTCGATGATTTTCACGACGAGTTCATCGCGTTCGAGCATGCGCGCCAGGGAGAAGCCCATGCTGCCCCCGCCGAGGATAAAAACGGTCTGCCGCGGCGGTTCGGTGCGGCCAAAGAGCTTGCCGGCCCGGCGCAGAGTCTCGGGCTTGCCGATGAGGTACACGCGGTCATCCGGCTCGATGGCGGTGTCGCCCGTTGGCACGATGATGCGTCCGGCGCGCGAGATGGCGGCCACCAGGCCCAGGCGGTCCCG
>JAGUYV010000106.1 GCA_020061125.1 bacterium
CGGCCATGAGGTACGCGAGCCAATCCTGGGGGGCCAGGGGATTGTCCCCGCCGCGCAGATCGCGCAGCGCGGCGCCCATGGCGTCGTCCGGTTCCAGAAGCGTGGTGTGAAACGAGAGTCCGGGCGCGAGCGCGCCGCTGTCAATGTTCAGGCAGTTCAGTTCCTTAATTATAGAAACGCGTGCGGGTTCTTCAAAACAGGCGGTGATTTCCTTGCGCAGGCGCGCGGGAGACAGGCGGTGCAGAATCTCCGCGTCCAGCGCGGCGTGCAGCAGGGCGTTTGTTTCATACTCGAAGCCGAAGTCGAACCTGGCCTGGAAGCGCAGGCCGCGCAGCATGCGCGTGGGGTCGTCCATAAAGCTGTCGCGGTGCAGAACGCGGAGCAGGCCCTGTTCAAGGTCGTCCGCGCCGCCGTGCGGATCAACGAGTGCGCCGGGATTTTCCGATGCGATGTCCGCGGCCATGGCGTTGATGGTGAAGTCGCGCCGGGACAGGTCCTGCTCGATGGACTGCGCGGCCTGAACCGAGGGCAGGGCCGCGGGCTTTTTATATGTCTCGGTGCGGGCCGTGGCCAGGTCCGTGCTGACGCCGTTCTCGAAAGTAAGGGTGGCGGTGCCGAACTGCTTGTGCACGCACAGGCTCGCGCGCAACTCGGAGGAGGCCGCGAGAGCCAGGGCCGGGGCGTCGCCGATAACCACAAGGTCAAGGTCCGGCGTGCGCGCGGCGTTGCTCATGAGCAGGTCGCGCACCGCGCCGCCCACCAGATACAGGCCCATGCCCTTGCGCCGGGCCAGCAGCCCCAGCCTGTGCAGAATCTCCAGCCGGGGCGCGGGCAGCGCGTTTTGTATGTTTTCCCACAGGTTCATGGTTCTTTAAGCCGGTACACATAGCGGTTGACATCGTTGGCTTCCAGGATGACTTCGCCGGTGTACGAATCCAGGATTTGTTTGTAGAACACATCGTCGTAAGTTGCGGTATGCACCATGCCGCGCTTAATGCTGAAGTCCACGGTTCCGGTGCGGGAATAGGAGATTACGGCGTAGATGGGCGCGCTTTCCTGGCGCAGGACTTCCTCGTAGGACGCGCTCACGGAAAGGCGCGCGCATTTGCCGCGGCCGCAGCGGACCTTCTCGATGAACTTGTATTGCACGGGCAGGGATTTTTCGTAATCCAGGGGAAAGAACTGGCCCTGGCCCAGCTCGGTTCTCTGAATGGCGATGGTGCGGTGTACCTCATGAAGCTGCTGGCTGGTCCAGGAATCGCCGGGCCTGATGCGGCGCGTGGGCATGTCGAAAAACAGGTCGTAGCGGGAATAGGTGTTGTTGCTCTGTTTGCGCTCGACGATTTTGCCGCGGGGCGAAAGCAGGATTTGCTCCTGCCCGAGATTCTTGTCGCCGTACACGGTCTTGCCGCCCGTGGAGGTGGGGGTGGTCACACGCAGCCACACGCTTCCGGACCGGGTCATGAGCGGCTTGACGATGAGGTCCATTGCGCCCGCGGGATTATCGTCGAACAAGGGGTTGCCCTGTCCGTCGGTGCCGCCGTTGAACACCGTGCGCGTGTAAGTGAATTCGTTGCGCGTGCCGGTGCTGTACTTGAGCCTCGTGGCGCAGCCCGTCGCGGCGCACAAACACGCCAGGGCGAGTGCGAGCAGGGCCAGGCGCAGCGGCCGCGGGCCGGAGTTCATGGTCAGCCTTTCCCTTCGGTCAGATCCTTGCGGTACAGATCCGCGTAGGTTTCGCGCTCCATGATGAGCCTGGCTTTGCCTTTTGACACCGCAACCATGGCCGGGCGCGGGAACTTGTTGTAGTTGCTGCTCATGGAATAGTTGTAAGCGCCGGTGGAGAGCACGGCGAGGATGTCGCCGTACGCCGGGTCCGGCAGATGCAGGGACTGGAACAGGGTGTCGGTTTCGCAGTGGCGGCCGCACACGCGGAACGGCTTCATGCGCGCCGCGGACGCGGCCTTGTTGGCGAGCAGGCCGTCGTAGGTCGCTCCGTACAGCCCGGGGCGCACATTGTCCGACAGGCCGCCGTCCACGGTCACATAGTCGCGGATTCCGGGGATGTGCTTCACGGGGCCGACGGTGTAGAGCGTGATGCCTGCGGGGCCGGCCACGGAGCGCCCCGGCTCCAGGATGATGCGGGGCATGTCCAGGCCGTTGTCCTTGGCAATTTTCTTGACCGTGCCGCACACCTGTCTGGCGAACTGCTCGGGCGTGGGCATGGGGTGGCGGGAATCGTAGCGCACGGGCAGCCCGCCGCCGATGTTCAGTTCGCGCACCGTTGCTCCGGCCTCGCGGCGCAGCGCAAGCAGAAATTCCATGGCGCGCTCCGCGGCGATGCGGAACGGAGACGGATCCAGGATCTGCGATCCGATGTGGTAGTGCACGCCCATGAAATCCAGGTTCTTCTTCTTGAGGATGCGGCGCACGGCTTCAAGCGCGTCTCCGTTCTGCAGGGGCAGGCCGAACTTGGAATCGAGCATGCCCACCTTGAGCAGCTCGAAGGTGTGTGCCTCCACGCCGGGGTTCACGCGCACCTGCACCCGCGCCCTGACCTTCATGCGCCTCGCCACGGCGTCCAGCTCCTCGATTTCCTCGAACGAGTCCACCACGATGCGGCCAACCTTTTTGCCGAGGGCGAATTCGAGATCTTCGGCTTTCTTGAAGTTGCCGTGGAGAATGGTGTTTTCGGGCTTGCACCCGGCCTTGAGCGCACCGAACAACTCGCCCGGCGACGAGGCGTCCAGGCCCAGGCCCTCCTGCACGGCGATGCGCATCAGCGCCAGGGCCGTGAGCGCCTTGGTGGAGAAACTGATGTGCGCGTCCGGGCAGTGCTTTTCGAATGCCGCGCGCTGCGCGCGGCAGGTGTCCCGGAATACATCCTCGGAGATTACATACAGAGGAGTTCCGAACTGTTTGGCCAGGCGCACGCAATCCGCGCCGCTGAAGCACAGATGCCCGTTATTTCCTATGGACAGGCCCGGGTATTTTTCGACCTTGACTTTCACTGGCGATTCTCCTTTCCATCCATTCCTGGTTGACAACGATTGAACTGGCGAGGATGTCGTGAAATCCGCGCTTGAACTTTCCGATGAAGGTGATGAACGCGCCCGAAGCGAGGACCAGAAACACGAGCGCGGACGCGGCCATGAGCAGCGCGGTGATGGCCGGGTGCATGGACCCCGCGCCGCCGATGGTCTTGGCCAGGGTGATCAGGCGCACCAGCTTGAGCATGAGCCAGAACCCTATGTACGCCCAGATCAGCCCTGTGAGAAATCCGATCCAGCGCCAGAACGCGCCCTGCAGGGTCAGCGCGCTGCCGTCCTTGTGCCGCACCTGCAGGCCGAGCACATGTTTGCCGAGCGTTTTGCCCCAGCGATAGTGCGCTCCAATATAATATACGGACCCCACGAAAAGCAAACTTGCGTAATAGCTCACCGGCAGGGTGAGGCCATGCACTTCGGGCATGAGCTTGATGGACACGGCCCAGAAAAGAAACATGGGGGGCAGGGCCGCAAGCATCACGGCCGGGATGTCAATCAGGGTCGCGGCTATGCGCCGCAGTTCCTTGTTGAGCAGATACTTGAGAACGCCTTTGCCGGCTTTGTGCACAGCGTCTTCGGCAGCGCCCATGGCCTGCGCGGGCCGCAGCCGCGCCGCGCCCGC
>JAGUYV010000100.1 GCA_020061125.1 bacterium
CCCTGCGGCCCTCCAAACCCGCGGAAACAGGACGCACGAACCTGTTCGACATCTTCGGCCCGCCGCTTCGCGTGGCGCTCGAACGCTGTTTCACGGTCTTCAATGATTTCGAAAGCAAATTCGTTCTCGCCGACGACAATCTGGACAATCCCGATTTCTTCCGCAGGCTCAAGGAAATGTCCAGCTATCTCTATAATTCGCTCATGGGCATGGGCGAGCCGCGCATCAACGAGTTGCTCACACGCATCCTCATGCTCCTCAAGCGCGTGACCGCGGGCGACATTCCCCGCGGACCCGAGATCTTCGACGCCGTGTTCACGGGCGTGTCCGCGGTCAAAGCTCTCATCGAAAACTACACCAGCGAAACCGGTCCCGGCTCTCCGGTGGACATTCAGCCCATCATCCAGAAAATCGAACTCAAAATGGCCGTTCTGAAGGACCAGCGCGATTACATGACACTGGAATCCGCGCGCGAACTCTTTGACCGGTTCGATGTGGAACAGCAGATCGCGGCTTCGTTGACCCCGTTTGAAAAATTCAACATCGCCCATTCCATGATCGAGGGACTGAACATCTTCGATTTCGAGGTCAAGTTCAAGGATTCCGAAAAAGACGATATGGCCAGCATGGGCGATTTTCTCAAGCCGCTTGTGGACACAGGCCGTTTCGTGGCGTGCATGATCTGGCAGAAGGCGGATCGGGGCAAGTGCGAGGAATGCCATTTTCACATGTATTACGGGTCCGAGCAGAACGCCGCGGAACTGGCGGCCATGTACCGGCACCTGGCCAAAATGCCGAACCTGGAAATGACGCAGATCAGCATCTCGGGCGCCACGCACAAGCAATTGGGCGCGCCTGCGCCGCAGGACGAGCCGGAACCCGAACCCGCGCCGCGCCCGGCCGCAACTCCCGAACCCGCAGCCGCAGCCGATCATGACGAAGACAACGGTGAGGACCAGGAAGTCCCCGCCAAAAAGATCGCCGCGAAATCCCCGGCCGCGCGGCCTAGGCCCGCCGGCCCGGCCTCCAAGCGTAAGCCCGCGGCCTCGTCCACAGTGCGCGTGGACACCGTCAAGCTCGATGTGCTTGTGAATCTCATCGCCGAACTCGTCATAAACCACAACAAGATGGAAGGCGAAATCAAGGAATTCAAGCACGCCATGAACCGCGTGGGCGATATCCTCGACACGCTCAAGACCGTGCGCAAATCCGCGGATTTGAGCGAGCTGAACATTACCATAGACGACATCATGGAGCCGTTCCGCACCTTCAGCCTCCACTCGGCCGGGCCGGCCCCGGACCAGTTGCAGGCCGCATCGCTATCGGATTTCCGCAACATGCGCTATCTCCAGGACCAGGTGGCGCAGCTCTTCGATCTGGAACTGGAAAAAGACCAGGTCATCAGCTCGACCCTGGAGCAGGTCACGGAACTCAAAACCACGCTCGACGGGCTGCTGGCCGAATTCCAGAACGACGGGCTGAACATCGGGCGCGTGATCGAGGAACTCCAGGACGAAACCATGAAGCTGCGCATGCTGCCCATCAGCGGAGTGTTCAACAAGTTTCCGCGGCGCGTGCGAGACATCGCCAAGCAGCTCGGCAAGAAGATTGACTTCCAGATGGAAGGCGAAGACACCGAGCTGGACAAGACGCTCATCGAGGAAATCGAGGAGCCGCTGCTGCACATCATCCGCAACGCCATTGACCACGGAGTGGAAAAGCCCGACACGCGCGTGAAACAGGGCAAGGCCGCCACGGGTGTGATCAAGGCGTCCGCTTACCACGAGGGCAATTCCGTGGTCGTGGAAGTCGAGGATGACGGCCGCGGCATAGACCCGGAGAAGGTCAAGCGCAGCGCCCTGGACAAGAGACTCATATCCATTGACGAAGCCGAGAGCATGGACGAAAAAGACGCCATCAATCTCATCTTCCATCCCGGATTCAGCACCACCACGCAGGTCACGGATCTGTCCGGCCGCGGCGTGGGCATGGATGTGGTCAAGAATTCCATCACCAAGCTCAAGGGCATGGTGGATGTGCACACAGAGGTGGGCGGCGGCACGCGCTTCAAGCTCAAGCTCCCCCTCACACTGGCCATCATCCAGGCCATGATCGTCAAGAGCCACGGACAGAAGTTCGTCATCCCCATGGACCCCATCGAGTCCACCGAGCAACTTACCGCGTACGACATCTCCAGCGTGGAAGGCAAGGAAGTGTTCCGCTATCAGGACCAGGTCATCCCACTGGTCAAGCTGCGCGATGTGTTCAACCTGCCCGACGACCGCGAGGTGCAGTCGAGCTACCCCGTGGTGGTCGTGGGCATGGGCGAAAAGAAGGTTGGCGTCATCGTGGATGAGGTGATCGAGAAACAGCAGATCGTCATCAAGAACCTCGGCGATTTTCTCGGGGATGTGAAGCACTTGAGCGGGGCCACGATTTTCGGAGACGGCACCGTGGCGCTCATTCTCGATGTTGGCGGCATCCTGTCGTCCATCTCGTACATCGCGCGCAAGGTGGACCGCCGCGACTCGCGCCTCGAGGAAGCCGAGGAAAAGAACATTCTTCTGGTGGACGATTCACTGTCCGGGCGCATCGCGCAGCGCGAGATGCTCGAGCGCATGGGATTCAATGTGCATGTGGCGTCCTCGGGAATGCAGGCGTTGAGCATGCTCAACGAGCGCGCGTTCGACATGGTGGTCACGGACATCAACATGCCGCGCATGGACGGCTACGAGCTGACTCTCAAAATCCGAGGCATGGACAAGACGCGCCGCCTGCCCATCATCATGGTCACATCGGATGTGAAAAAGGCGGACCGCAACAAGGCCTACGAGTGCGGGGTCAACGATTTCCTGGCCAAGCCGTTCTCCGAGGACGAGTTGCGCGTCACCATCGAAAAGCATTTGCGGGCCTATTGAAAATAACTGGAAACGGACGGATCGCATGGAACCCGAAGTCCAGATGAACAACAACAACCGCCTCAACCGGGAAGAGGAGCAGATCGAGGCGGATTTCAACATGCAGAAGGTGCTGTGGTTCGCTCTCGGGTATGAGGAGTACGGCATCAATGTGGAGCATGTGCAGACCGTGATTGACATGGCCGTGCTCACGCCCGTGCCCAACACGCCGCGGTTCTGCCGCGGGGTCATCAACCTGCGCGGCAATCTCGTGCCCGTGGTGGACCTCAAGGAAATGTTCCAGATGCAGGGAGCGGGCGCGCCCGTGCAAAATGAAATGATGGTCATCCTCGACATAGAGGGCATGCGCGTGGGCATGCTCGTGGACAGGGTGAACGAAGTTCTGGAGATTGATTTTTCGCGGCTGCAGCCGCCGCCCGCATCGGTTTCTGGCTTCGGCGCGGAATACATCATCGGCATGTTCAAGCTAACCACCCAGATTCTGATTGTGGTGGACATTGAAAAGGTTATCAGTATCGCGCGGGAGATGATCAGCAAGTATTCATAACCCGGCCGCGCCGCGGAGCGAGGCGGCGAAAACCATAAATACACGGTGTTCGATAAAGGCAAGGAGGGTTTCTCATGGAGCAGGACACAAACCAGAACAAGGTGAGCAAAGCCGACAGTATCCGGGTCAAGCTGTACTGGCGCATGGCGGTCATGCTTCTGGTGATCATCGTTGGCATCCTGGCGATGCTCGCGGTCATCGTGACACAGGGCTGGTCGGTTTACAAGCGGCAGAGCGCCTGGGCGCTGGCCAGCCAGAAACAGGCCGTATGGGGCCTGGTCAACGACGCCCGCTTCAAGCTTGAGGAAGTCAGCAACATGCAGACCGAACTGCAGGTCAACCTCGATCCCGTGTTCGGCAGCTACATCGGCGCGGGCAGCGACTTCGACCAGCTCAAGGGCAAGTTCGGCAAAAACAAGGGCCAGTTTAACGCCTCCCTCAAGGAAATCGAGACGCAGATTAAAGCGTTGAGAGGCGCCAACGGAGATTTCGCCAAACTGGGCGCGGCCGTGCGCCGGGATTTCAACCAGTACGACCGCGACACCAACAAGTTGTTGAACGCAGGCGATTCCGGCGAAGAAGCCGTGCCTTATGAGCAAATCGAGCAGGACATGATCCGGACCAAGAAAAGCCTGTCCGCGCTCAAGGCCAGGCTCGATCAGGAGCGCAAGGCCATGGGCGAGGTCGAAGCCCTCACCATCGAAGATATGGCCCGAACGCTTTCCATTCTCATTGGCGTGATTGTGGTCGTGATCGTGGCGCTCATTCTCATCAGCATGTTCATCATTCAGAACTTTACCGCCAACATGATTAAGCCCCTGCACGAGAGCGTGCGCCACGCGCGGGCGCTGGCCGCGGGCGACCTCACCCGCAAGCTCAACTTCCAGCCCAACCGCATCATCACGGAACATAGCGAAATCGGTTCCCTGTGCCTGTCCCTGCAGTCCATGAGCGAACACCTCAACGCCATGCTGCGCCAGGTGGACGGCTCCACCCAGCGCGTGAATCTCACCTCCAAGGAAATACGCACCAGCAGCCGCCGCATCCTCGACGGCACCGGCGAGCAGAACGACTCCATCGCCGACGCCTCCGCCAGCGTGCAGCAGCTCACCGAGGCCATTGACAGCATCGCCGAAAACTCCAAGTCCATGAGCGCGTCCGTGGATGAAACCATCCACTCCGTGGACAACATGATTGATTCCATTTACAAGATTGACGAATCCGTGACCGACCTCACCAGCCAGGTGTCCAACTCCACGGCGGTCATCGCGCAGATGAGCGCCTGCACCGCCCAGGTGCATAACAGCGCCAAGGTCATGGCCGAGGCCGTGCAGGAAACCTCGTCCACCATCGAGGAAATGCTCGCGTCCATCGAAGAAGTGGCGCTCAACGCCAAGGAAATGGACTCCAGCGTGAACGATTCCTCCGGCATCATGGATGAAATGCTCGCGTCCATCGAGGACATGTCCAATAAGATCGGCGGCATGAACAAGTCGCTCAAGGGCGCATACGATGAAATCGAGGTACTGATATCGTCCGTGTCCGATGTGGCGCACGACGCCACCGAAGCCTCGGCCGCGTCCGAGGAAACCTCCAAGGTGGCCATGAGCGGCGGCAAGAGCATTCAGCAGAGCATCGAGGGCATGAAGACCATCAAGACAACGGTCAGCGACACGGCCCGCAAGATCCGCGAACTCGGGGACAGCTCCGCGCAGATCGGCGACATCATCAATGTCATCCGCGAGATTGCGGACCAGACCAACCTGCTCGCGCTGAACGCCGCCATCGAGGCCGCGCGCGCGGGTGAAGAGGGCCGCGGCTTCACTGTGGTCGCCGCGTCCATCAAGAAACTCGCCGAGCGCTCCACCGAGGCCACCAAGGAAATCGAGCGCCTCATCCGCAACATCCAGAAGGAAACCGAAAAAGCCGTGTCCGCCATGGACGAGGGCGTCAAGGAAGTGGAGAAGGGCACGCACCTGGCCGACCAGGCCGGCGCCGCCCTCCAGGAAATCGTGGCCAGCGTGAACCGCACAACCACCTTCATGCGCCAGATTTCCGACGCCACCACGCGACAGACAGAATCCAGTGACAAGGTCAAGACCATGATGGAATCCCTCACCGAGGACACCGGCATGGTCACCACCGTGACCCGCGCGCAGCAGGAAGCCGCCACGCGCGTCAAGAAGTCGTTCGACAAGCTGCGCGAAATCGCCGAGCAGGTCAAAAACTCGACCCTGGAGCAGAGCAAGGCCGGCAACCAGATCTCGCAGGCCATCGAAACCCTCAACGGCATTTCCATGCAGCTCACCACCGCCACCAGCGAACAGGACAAGGGCGCCAACCAGATGGAACTGGCCATGGAGAACATCAATGTGCGCGCCCACGAAATCCAGGACTCCACAGGCCGCCAGAAGAGCGACGGCGACAGCATCAAGAAGCTGATTCAGACCATGAAAGAACTGACCCGCAAGGTCACCGAAGCCACGCTCCTGCAGTCCCAGTCCAGCCACAAGATCGTCGAGAAGATGAACCGCATCGGCAAGATCGCGTCGGACAGCTCCCAGGTGAGCCAGGAAGTGAACAGCCGCGCCGCCAACCTCACGGACGCGGTGGATGTGCTCGAAAAAATGATTTCGCAGTTCACCATCAGCGAGAACGCCAAGGGCGCGGCCGGCGAAACAAAAGCCATGTCCCTGGTCGAGGAAAACTGAAACCGGAACAATTCAGAGCCGTACAGGATTGAGCCATGACCGCGAAACGGCGCAAGCACACCAACCGCATACTGCTGGTGACGCGCGATGAACAGGCCGTTCGCTATCTCGCGGACGAGGTATTCCAGGGTTCGTTCTGGAGTTTTGCGGTGGCCCCCCCGCAGGCGCACGATCTGGCCGCGCGCATTCAGCGCGACGACCCCGATCTGGTTTTGTATTTCATGGACGAGGAACCGGGCGCGGCCCTGCTTGTCATTTCCCACATCATGCTCCAGTGCCCCGTGCCCGTGCTTCTCATGACTGCGGCGCCGGACCACAAAAAAAGCCTCATACTCAAGTGCCTGGAAATCGGGGCCGTGGATGTGGTCAGCATCCCGCCCCGCGCCCAGGGCGTGAGCCGGGAGCACCGGCTGCGCCTCATCCGCACCATTGACGCCGCGCGCCATGTGCGCGTACGCCCCATCACGCTGCCCCGGGCGCTCGACTGCATTTCTCTTGACGGGTATCAGGACGAGGAGTATTACCGCGCCCGCGAGCGGCTCAAGCAGGAACTCGTGGCGCGCCGCAGCCGCGACGCCATCGGCATCGCCATCTCCACGGGCGGGCCGCAGACGCTTGGCAGTTTCCTGCCCCTGCTGCCCGAAGCCCTGCCGGTTCCCATCTTCGTGGTGCAGCATATTATCAAGGGTTTCATTGACAACATCGCCCGGCGCCTGGATGCGCAATGCGCCATGACGGTGAAACTGGCGGACCACGGCGAGCCTGCGAAACCGGGCGTGATTTATCTCGCGCCCGACGCGCGGCACCTCACCGTGAAGCGTGAGCAGGGCAGGCCGGTCGTTCACCTCTCGGAAACTCCCGAAGGGCTGCTGTTCCGTCCGAGCGCCGATGTGCTGTTTCAGTCCATGGCCGAAACATACGGCGCGCGCTGCATCGGCGCCATCATGACCGGCATGGGCCAGGACGGCGTGGCGGGCATGCGCGCGTTGAACGACCGGGGCGCGTTCACCATCGCACAGGACCGGCGCACCAGCGTGATTTACGGCATGGCCCGGGTCGCCGTGGAGCAGCGCCTCATTCAGTGCATCGCGCCTCTGGACAAAATGTGCGTCACCCTCACGGACGCGGTGTTCAGTCCGGCGCCGGCCAGGAAAAAAGAAACCGCGCAAACCCGCTCGTAATCAGCCCGGTTCAACCGCATTAAAAAGCGCGCCCCGCAGGGCGCGCCCGTTGTGTG
This sequence comes from bacterium, assembly GCA_020061125.1. Lineage (GTDB taxonomy): Bacteria > UBP15 > UBA6099 > UBA6099 > DSWB01 > DSWB01. The sequence goes on from JAGUYV010000100.1 coordinate 7,414, forward strand.
CTTCGTCGGATTCCTTTTCCGGTTGTTATTCCGCGGTGATGAGTTCTTCCTGAAAACTGATTTTCTTTTTCTTGTTCATGGATTTGATGATGTACGAGTAGTCGCCGGGGTTTTGCATCTTGATGGTTTTCTTCATGGTGCATTGCGGGGAGCCGCCGCAGATCTCGACATCGAAGAACTTGTTGTTCTGCATGATTTCGATAAAGTCCACGCCCGTGGCGTCCGTGGCCAGGATTGTGAAGGTGAATTCATTCCCGGAAACCTTGTCAATGGAAAGGGTGATCACCGGACCCTTGTCCCCGGCCGTGTCTGGAGTGAAGGGTTGAGAGGTATTGTCCGGCGGCGTGGAAATTGCAGGCTGGCCCGTTCCGGCGATGATCAGAGGCTGGTCGCCGGTGAAAGCGGGCAGGGCGGTGATCATGTAAACCTTGTCCCCGGATTCCTCAAGGGTGACCTTGATGCGTTCCTTTTGTTCCCTGTCTTTGCTGGATATCACGGTGACGGTGAAGATGTCGGACGGCAGTTGCGCGATGGGCGCGGCGCCGGAAATCTGGCAGGACTGCGCTCCGTAGCATTCCTTGTGTCCGAGCGCGAATTCCCCGGAAGCCACCCGTATGGATTTGACGCCGTCTTCGGATGCGCCGACCAGGGTGAACCGCACGCCCTGCATGCCCGCCACGAGAATGAAGGTCTGGATGAGCGCGTCATTCTTCTGGTATTCGACCCTGGCGGGCTGGAGCGTGTCCTGCGCCGCGCAGGGCAGGGCCAGAGCTGGGAGAAACAAAATGGCGAATAATGCGATTTGCGCTAATCTTCTCATCATGTAAATTGACCCCGGAGTCCGCGGCTGCCGGTTTGCGCCCGGACGAATTTTTTCCTCAAAAAAAAAGAAAAACTACCTTATATAAATAGATTCCAGATCAATAAATGCATTTTTGCCGCTTACGGGGAAAAAAATCAGTGCAGCGTGGCGTCGTCTTCCAGGAAACTGCTGATAGCCTGGGTCTCGGAATTCATGATGGAGAACACGCGGTCCAGTTCCAGAACCGTAAACACATTCTGGTTCTGCGGGGACAGGCCGATGATTTTGATGTCGCCCATGGTGGAATCCAGCAGTTTGAGCGCGTACATGAGCGACCCTACGCCCGTGCTGTCTATGAAATCCACGCTCGCCAGGTTGATGATGATCTTCTGGTGCCCGAACTTGATGTGCGAGTCGAGCCGCACCTTGAGTTCCGGTGAGGTGTTGAAGTCAAGATTCCCGTAAAGATCGAGAATCACAATGTCTCTGATGTTTCGTTCCTGTATGTGCAACGGCATTTCGTCCACCTTCTCATGACAACTATATAACAGACGCATCGGTTTCATCAAGAATCGTGCAAGAGAATTCCAGATTTATTTATTTGCGTCCCGGTCCGTCAGCTCCGGACCACGCACAGGCCCGCGCCCGTCATTTTCATGATGGCCTGTTCTATTTCATTCTGCGGGGTTTCCTGTGTGAGGCTGAACTGATAAGGCCGGCCCAGCGCTTTCCATTTGTATGCGCCCATTCTGTGGAATCCCAGAATTTCGACATCGAGCAGATCCTTGAGCGGCAGCAGGAACTCTATCATGCGCTCCAGCACGGGGCCGCCGTTGACTTCCGGGACAAGAGGGATGCGCACGCGCAAATCCGTGTCCGGCGCACGGGCCGCGGCGCGGATGTTCTCCAGAACCTGCTCGTTGCCATGCCCGGTCCAGCGCCGGTGCTCCGCGGAATCCATGTGCTTAAGATCGCACATCACAAGGTCGAGCAGGGGAAAACTCTCGGGCAGGCGCGGACTCGATCCGTTGGTTTCCACGGCCGTGTGCAGCCTGTGCGCGCGGCAGGCCTTGAGCAGTTCCATGTAGAAATCCCACTGGAGCGTGGCTTCGCCCCCGGACAGCGTCACGCCATATTCGGAATGCGCGCGCCGGAAAGGCTGGATGTCATGGATGATGTCCTGCACCGTGACTTCGCGGCCCACGAGTTCCACGGACCCGTCGGCGCAGCACCGTGCGCACGAAAACGCCTTGCAGGCGTCGCACCGCGCGCGGTCCATCTGGAGCCCGCCGCCCTGCATGCGCATGGCGCCGCGTGCGCATGTTGCGGACAGCCGCTCCGGGTATTTGACGCGGTCATCGTAAAAAAGAACCTCGGGCGCACGGTTCCAGGTCTCCGGGCTTCCGCACCAGGCGCACTTGAAGTTGCAGCCCTTGAAATACACGATGGAGCGCCAGCCCGGCCCGTCCCGAAGGGTCCCGTGCCCCGTGTCCAGAATGATCCCGCGCGTTGTGCCGTCGTATGCCTGTTCCATGATTCCGCCCGTATTGTAATACACAATCGAGCGCGCACACAGATCCCGCGCGTGTTGTGGCGCACGGCATGCGGTGATACACTGAATTACAGGGGAGGACTGCTTCATGGCGAATTCCATCAAAACAATCTCCGCGGTTCTCTGGGCCGCGATTCTGCTCTGTTGCTGCGCGGCGAGCGCACAGGATATTGAAAACGATCCCCTGTCACGGGAAGTGCAGGCGCTTTATGAATCCGTGAATGAGGGCATGGAGCCGTTCAGCACTCTGGCGGACGAGTATTTCATGTTCGCGGAATCCGTGAAGGACGCGGGGCTTGCCGGGCACGATCGGGCGCTGGCAGCCTATCTGGAAACCATGGCCCTTGCCGGGCGCAGCGAAATGCTCCTCGAAATGCTCCAGAAGGAAAAAGGCGGCGCCAGCCATGCGCACGATCTCGCCCCGGCGCTCATCATGGGTCCCCAAACAGACATGCTCGCGCAATCACAGGCATTGCGCGATGCGTACGCGGCCCTCAACGCTTTTCTGGAATCCAACCCGGATCGGCGATACGCAAAGCTCTTCTTCACGGAACTTGCGTTCCAGTTCTATCTGTTGAACGCGCAGGCCGGTTTTGTGCGCGCGCTCGATGCATTCAACAGCAAGGCACCGGGCATAGAGGCCGCCATCGAATCGAAAACATCGAAAATGGACAAGGAACTCGCCATGGTTCTGATCGTCCTGGCCGCGCAACTGGGGCAGAACACGCGCGCGATTTCCTATTACGAAAAATACAAGCCGCTTCTCGAACAGATTCAGGATCCGGAGCTTGCGCTTTGGCCTTATGAAAGGCTTGCGTTCGCATACACAGTCACCGGGAACCGGGCCATGGCCGACGCCATGCGCGCCAGAATCGCGGCGTTGCGGGAATCCGCGGAAATGGGCATGCTCGAAGGCCGCGCCATGGAGTCCATGCCCAAAATGGCGGACACGGATTCGGAAATTTACTACTACGAAGCCGATGAGTCCATAGGCGGGAGCGGGAGCGTGGCTGCGGGAATTGTCGAGCCGCCGCCGGAAGTTGTCACCACCATGACCGTCACGAACATCACCCGCGTGCAGGCGGATCAGCTTCTGGATTCCCTATGGGGACTGGACGGTTATCTGAATGGGACGGTGGAGGCGTTCGACGCGAACAGCGCTGTGTTGCGGATCGTCACAACCGGACCCGCGGCCGCGGAGATAGCCGCATTCCTGAACCGCGCGGAGTATCCCGGTTTCGTGATCCGGGCGGAAGCCAAAGACGAAAATGCCATCCAGGCCAGCGCGCTCGGGATCGCCCGGCAACAGTTCAACGCCTTGCTGCCGGTGTTCGATTTCGTGGTGTCTCCGCAGAATGGAGTGAATGCCGCGCCCGCTCTCGAATACATGGCTGCGGTTCGCGCCGCACTGCGCCCGGACGCGCCTCCGGATCTTTTCAGGGACATGCTTTTTTTCACAGGCGAGGCCGTGTTGTTGAACTATGCCGCAGACACCGGGTTCTTTGATTCCCCTCCCGCGATTCAGGACGCGGCTCTGTCCGCTTTCCCCGACATGGCCATTCTGCTCACCGGAACTTACGGGCTTGCTCTTTCCCGCTCGGCGCGGCATGCGGAAGCGCTGGCGTATTTTTCACGGGTGCATGAATTCAAGGACAAAGCCTCCGCGGATATCGCCAGACCGCTTGTTAACCGCTCATTCGCCAATGAAATCGCCATGGGTGTGCAGACCGCGGCCGGTGCAGTATCCGGCATGGATAAGGCGTCCGCGGCCCTCGAACAGTTGAAATCCAGTCTCGACGGCGAAGGAGAATCCCTCAAGCTGACCATCGTGCAGGCGGGCCTGCACTATAAATCAGAAGACTACGAAAAAGCCCTGTCGCTATACGGCGACGCGGAGCAAGAAGCAGCCAGATACACGAATCTGGGAGGCGTGGCCGCGCACGCGCTTCTGGGCCGAGGCAACTGCGCGATTATGCTGCGCCGTCATGCCGAAGCCGCGGAGGCGTTCAGCCAGGCCGCGGACCTTGCCGACAATGCGCTGCTCAAAGGCACGGCCCTGTCGCACCTGGCCCGTGTGCGCCTGTTCACGGGCGGTTATGCCGAGGCGCAGACCGCAGCCCGTGGCGCGGCGGACATTGCGGATCAGTTCGCCCTGTTTTCGCTTTCATGGCAGGCGCGTTACACTCTAGGTCGCGCGCTCGAAGCCCAGGACCGGCTCGAACCCGCGCTCGAACAATACCGCGCCGCCGCGGATGCGATCGAAGCCTCCACGGCAGCGCCGGAAATCCAGGATGCGGACGCGGAGGATTTGTTCCGATACGCCGCGGCGCTGTGCGCGCGCATGAAGAATCCGGAAGCAGCCCTTCAATTCATAGAGCGCGGGCGCGCATACGCCATGAAAACCGAATTCCAGAAGAGTGCCGTGGCGTTCAAGGATCAGGATCGCCAACGATCCGCGCAACAGCTCGAAGACTATCAGAAAAAGATCGAGGCCATCGAAACCCGGCTGGAAACCGCAGCCGCGGCCCCGCCCGCAGACAGCGCGTCGCAGCCCGTCGCGGAACTCAAGAAATCCCTGCACGACACGCAGCGAGAGTACATCAAATTCGTGACCGAACTTGAACGCACGCATCCAGAACTCGCGTCTCTGTACAAGATCGAGCCGCTGGACCTTGTGAAAATCCGCAAGGATCTGCCCCCGGACATGGCCGTTGTCTCTTATGTGATCGGCGACGATGCGCTTTACATTTTCCTGGTGCGCGCGGACCGGCTGGTGTATCGCGAATCGCCGCTGGACGGCGATACCCTCACCGCACAAATCAAACTCATGCGCAGCATCATATCGAACCCGCGCAACGCGGACGCGGACAGTGCAGCGCGCATGGAGAATTTCCGGCGCGGCGCGGCCCGCCTGTACGACATTCTGATCAAACCCGTGGCCGCGGATCTCGAAGGCGTGCAATATGTCGGCCTGTTGCCCAACGGCATTCTCAATTTCGTGCCGTTCCAGGCGCTTGTGCCGTCGGACGGAACCGCGGATTACCTTGTGCGCGGGCATGCCCTGTTTTATCTGGATTCGCTCTCGGCGGTGAGCAACACCGCGCCCGTGGCCGCGAATCGCGGCGCGCACCTGTTCGCGTTCGGAAACGCTGATGAAACCCTGCCCGCGGCCGAGCGCGAAGTGGACGCGCTCAAGTCGCTGTTTACCGACGCCACCGTGTTCCTGCGCCACAGCGCCACGGAATCCCAGGCCAAAAGCCTGTCCGAAAAGCCGGGCATTTTCCACTTCGCCACCCACGGCGCCCTGGACTTCAAGGACATCTCGCAGTCTTACATCACCCTGGCCCCGGACGCGGGCGAGGACGGCCGGTTCACCATCGAGGAGGTTTGGGGATACTGGTGGGGCGATAGCGCGCTCGTGGCGTTGTCCGCGTGCAGCACCGCGCTCGGAGAGCTTACCGTGCGGGGCAAGGCCGTGAACCCGGCCGGCGCGTTTCTGAACGCGGGCGCGCCCTCGGTGCTCGCGTCCCTGTGGAATGTTGACGACGCGGCCACGGCCGAACTCATGCGCCGGTTCTACGAGAATCTCTCAAGCATGAAAAAAGCGGACGCGCTGCGCGCCGCGCAGATCGCCCTGATGGGCGATCCCGCAACCTCTCACCCCTACTACTGGGCGCCGTTCATGTTGATCGGGGACTGGCGCTGACGCGCCGCGGCAGTTCCTATTGAAACAGTTCCTTGATGCGCACGCGCTTGAAGGCGATGTTGCGCTTGAGGATGTCGTGGTGTTTGTACCATTCCAGGGATTCGGAAAGCCCGTCAATCACATCCGGAACCAGCAGTTCATAGCCAAGGTCGTGGATGCGCGAGCTGTCGAACACATGATCGTGATAAAGAATGTTCAGCATGTCCTCGTTGAACAGGGGGCTTGTGCCCGTGGCGCGTGCGAACGCCTTGACCAGCGGAACCATGGCCTCGGCCATGAATTTTGGGACATGCAGTTTCGGCACTTTGAACCCGAGCACGGCTGCGGCGTGTTCGATGATCCGTTCGAGCTGAACGGGTGTGTCGTCGGAAAGGTTGAACGCACGGCCCGATGAGTTGGGATGCTCCGCCAGGAACAGGCCCGCATTGACAACATCTTTCACATGCACCATGTGGACCATGGTTTTGCCGTCGCCGGGAATTCCGGGCAGCATCCCTTTGTAGAGCAGGTTGATGAGCAGGATAGCGCCGTATGTGCTCCCCGGTCCGTACAGGGCCGCGGGACGCAGCACGGCAACATCCAGACCGCGGCCCATGCCCGTCTTGAACGCCTCGCGCTCCCCGAGAAACTTGCTTTCCCCGTAGTTGTGGTTGGGCCGGATTTTCGTGGTCTCATCGGCCGGGATTCTGGCCGGGTCGCCGTAGATGTCGCAACTGGAGAAGTACACCATCTTTTTGACGCCCTGTTCGGACGCGGCCTCGCACACATTGCGCGTGCCCTTCACATTGACCCTCCACAGGTCCTGCCAGGACACCGTGTAATCGAAAATCGCGGCGATGTGCATGACCACATCCACATGCTCAAACGCGTTTACGAGCGAATCCTTGCGGCTGATATCCACGGGAATGAACGGCACGCCCAGATCCGCGAACTTGCCGCCGTCCGTGCCCACCAGATCCGCGGCGACCACATTGTATCCCTTGTCCACGAGAAGCTGCACCATGTGGGTTCCCACAAAACCGCTGGCGCCCGTGACCAGGAAAGTTTTGAATCGGGGAGCGGGAGGCGCGGCCTGTGGTTGCTTTTCAGATTTCCCGTCAGGCTGCTGTTTTTTTGTTTTGGGCGAGGCAGGTTTCTTTTTGGCGGGAGTCGCTTTTTTTGCCGCCGCTTTTTTCACGGGTTTTTTGGCCGCGGATTTTCCCGCGTCCTTTTTGGGAGTTGCGGATGCGGTTTTCTTTTTCGCGGTTTTCTTTTTTTGGGCTTCAGCCACAACGGTTCCTCCGGCATGCAAACTTATTGTGAAGATTATCACAAGAGGCGTGCAGTGTCAAATTTGAGGTGGATCCTGCCGGCGTGTCGCCGGGGTGTTGCGTTACGGAAATTGAAGCAAAATGGCGGGCGAACGGCCGGAGAAAAAACGACCCTCGGCGTGCTCCCAGTCCGGATCCGTGTTGAAGACATCAGTGTGTATGTTGCTGTTGAGCCACAAGCCGTCCGCGCCCTGCACGCTGATGGCGATATTCTTGAATTTGAACGGCGCGCCGTCCATGGTCATGACCGACACCTTGTTGTTTTTACGGATCGCGCCCAGTTGCGCTTCGGGAATGTCCACCACGAATGTTTCCCATTGCATGAAGGGAAACCCGTTTGACGGGACCGGGGCTGCGGGCGCGCCGTTGATCAGGATGCGCGCGGGCATGCTTCCCCGGTTTCCGAACACGCTGATGCGCACTTTGGCCGCGCGCACGGGAATAGAGTCTTCAAAGGAGCGTGCGGGCATTTCCTGCTCAAGATTGAAGGCCCGGCCCTTGATGTTCAGCTCCATGAGGCGGAATTCGTCCTGGGTCATGGGTACGGGCAGGATGGCGTTCGAGGGCGGGGCTTTTCCGTGCTTCACGGTGATGCGCGTGGTGAGGCCGGGATACCAGCATCCGGCGAACGAGGTAATCGCGAATCCGGAGGTTGCGAACGGCGTGGCCATGACATCATCCGCGCGGATGCGGAGCCGGTGCGTGTGCGTGCCGTATTCCACGGGCAGGGAGAACGCGGCCCATCCCCGGCCCGTGGCCGAGGCCGCGACGGTACGGCCGTCGTATTCGAGCTGCGCGGGCATGATTTCATCCGCGCGGCCCGACAGCGTCATCACGAACTCGGGCGCGCGCACATCCTTGCGGAACATGAGGCGCAGCTCCATGTCCGCGGCCTGGTCCCGGACTTTTGTTTCCGACCACGCGGACAGGGGCGGATCCAGAAAGAAGTGCGTGCCGCCGGGCGTGTCTCCGTGATACGCGCCGGTGTTGTCGGGTTCGAGCAGTTTCCCGTCCTGGCGCACGCTGTGAACCGGAACCGGGGATTCGATGAAGAACCGCAGGGAACCCTGGACCGTGCGGATTTCGTACACGGTTTCCTCGGGGTCCTCGCGGATGATCTTGGTGCGCACGCCGCGCAGCACGGGCCTCTTGAGCGTGTCGCGCGGCACGCTTTCCATGATCACGACCTGGTGCTCGCCGAGCGGGAATTTGAAACGGCCCCGCCTGTCCACCACGAGCTGATCATGCCACATATCGTATGGATAGATGATGTGCAGCAGATTATCGGGATGCGCGAGTTGGAGAGGGATTTGCCTGGGTCTGTAACCCGGATTGCGCAGGGTCAGCACCTGTGTGTCCGCGTTGAAGAAATTGAAGCCGTAGGCTTCGTCGCGCGCGGGGTCGCCGCCGAACATGCGTCCATAGAAAGAGAAGACCGGATCGCGGAGTTTTGCCCAGATAAGGGCCTTTGCCAGAATTTTCCATTTGGCGTCATCGAGGAGTGATGGCGTGATGTAGAGTTCGCGCATCTGCACGCCTCGGCCCAGGTACATCATCACATTGTCCGCCCAGGTGAGCAAAGGCTCGTTTTCGCCGCCCAGCCGGTTCAGCCTGCCGTCAATGATCCCGTGGGTCATCATGGCGTAGGGCGGGAAGGTCTGCTCGCGCCGGGTGAGCAGATCGTAAATGTGCGCGTCGTAGTATGTGATGGAGCGGTCCCGCGGCTCGATGGCGGGCGCGGTGAGGTTGTATCCGTAATCCGCGGACCCGATCCAAACCGTATCCGCGTGGGCCAGCCACCAGGGGCTTAACCACATGTGCGATGTGATGCTGGAGAACACGGCCGGGTTTTCCTGGTGCATGAAATCCAGCAGCCCGGCCATGGCGCCGGCGTTGGCCTCGAAGCTCTGCGCGGGCGTGGGCTTGTATCCGTCACCCGCGCCCGTGCAGTTGAAATAATTGAAGTCGTGCTTGAAATAGCGTGCGCCGTGGTTTTGAATGAGGTCGCGGAGCCGGGTGCGCAGTGCCGCGTTGTATTTGGGGCCGCTCATGCAGAAGTAGTGCCCCTCGGGGCTGACCTCGTAGGGAACGGTTTTGCTGAACGGCAATTTGAGCGTGTGTCCGCACAGGGGCAGCCACAGGCCCAGCCGGCCGCCCCGGTCGTTCAGTGCGCGGCCCAGGGGCGCGAGGTCTTCCGGGAACAGGCGCTTGTCCGCATCCCACAACGAATCCGGATTCTGCCAGCCGTCGTCCACCACCACGGAATCCAGGCGCGCGCCGTGCCGCCCGAGGCTTAGGTTGATGGTGTCGAAAATGGACACAAAAGCATCCGTGTTCATGCCGCCGGACCGGATGTCGTACCACGAGTTGTAAACCGTGATCGGATTCGGCGGGCGGCGGATCGTATGCAGATAAATGGTGAACGCCTGGCGCGTTTCACCGAGTCCCTTGGGCGCCGCGCCGATGACCGCGGAGAAACTCTCCACCCAGTCCTGGCCGAGGGTCCATCCGGGATAGTGCATGAGGATGATGTCCATGTCCCGGATGATGCTGTGCGCGGCGGGGTGTTCCAGTCCGGTGAATATGTGCTGATCCATGAACACGGGCTGGCCCAGGCCGCCGCCGTATGCCTGGGTGACGCCCGTGAAATGTTCGACGGTTACGGAATCAATGGAAACCGAACGGCCCTTGTCGCAGCGCATGCGCAGGCTTTTTCGCATGAAGAAATCATCAGGGTACAGGGTGTAAAGCGCCTGGACATCCACTCCGAGTTTGTGATGCCGGAAGGAGAGAATGAGCCTGCGGCCTCCATGGTCGAGGTGCTCATCCACGCGGCCCGTGTAGTCGAAGTCGTTCGAGGAAACCGCGGTTCCGTCCATGAGCGTGAACGCGAATTCCTCGGGCGCCGGGGGCAGGGATTCGCCGGAGATTTTGTTGCCCAGCGCCCAGGTGCCGGTCCAGCGCGTGCGGGACATGAAGTTGCGCTCGATGAATTGGTTGCCGATTCCGGGATCCGTAGGGGAAGGGGTCACCTTCACGGCCGTGTCCTGCGCCGAGGCGGGCAGGGCGAGAAGAACGAGCAGGGCGCATGCGAACACGGCCGCGGCGCGCGCCCCGTGCGGTTTGTATTGTGCGAAAGGGAATCCGCGCATGGCGGTCAGCCGCCGCAGGATGCGATCAGCAACTGGAGTTCCCCGGCGATAGCGGCCAGGTGGCGCATGAAATCGTCATGCTCGCTTGATGAAACGATGTCCATTTGCAGCAGCCGGGCCAGGGCGGGGCAGGCTGCCAGGATCTGCTCGTGAGCGGCGAGGGCGTGGCGCGCGTCTCCGGTCCCGGTGCGCGCGATGCTGGCTACCGCGTCCTGAAGCGTGGTCAGAAACCGTTCCATCTCGGGGATGCGCCGGTCCCGGTGCCGTTTGGTGTATTGCAGCTTTTCGTCAACAAGCCGGATGAGGTCCAGGGTGTGCGCGTATGCGGGCTGTTTCTCGAAGGAGAAGCTCATGGCGGGGATTTTATCACCGGGTTGCGGGGGGCGGCGATTCCGCGCCCGGCCCGTCCTTTCTGATGGAATAGGAAATGACTTCGGAGAGCACATTGGGAGCGTATTCGGCTACGCGGCCGATGCCTGCGGCGTAGCACACCGCGTAATAGTTCTCCGGCTTGAAGTCCGGCGCGTTTTTGTTGGTGCAGCAGATGGTTTTGTAACGGGCGGGAGCGGGGTCGTCGTCGGGCAGGTGAAGGAAACCCGGCTCCCCGCATTCGAGGCTCTCGCTGGCGTCGTACCCCGCGAGAAATTTTTTGTCCCATGAATCGCCGGGTTTGAGGTTGTGTTTTCCGGCGATGCTCTTTTCCGTGATTTTGCCGTCCTTGACGAAAACCAGGTACACCCATTCGCCGTCGCTCATGTAGCCCTTGCCGTTGATGGGGCCGCTGGATTTATCTTTTGTGGAAGAAGGAGCGGGTTTTTTGTCCGGGTTGCCGCCTGGCGCGGCCGGCGTCCGGGAATTGCCGGGCGCTTTGTCGTCGAGTTTTTCCTTCTCGCCTTCGAGCAGCATATACACCTCGCGGCCGTCAATCGTCACCTTTTTTTCGAGCATGGTGCGGATTTCGTAGCGCGTACACACTTCGTCGGGCGTGTCCGGCGCGGCCGGGTGCTGTTCCTTGACAATGCGCGTGTAGCATTCGCGCACCTGGTAGGACCACGATGCTGGAATCCAGAGCGGAAAGTAATCGCCGGGGTCGGAATTGACCACGGGTTTTGATTCTTCGGCGGCCAGATCGGGCTGTTTCCCGGTTATGGGAATGGGGGGATGTTTGTGTTTGTTTGGGCAACCAGCCGCGGCCGCGAGAAGGACCGCGAACCCGAGCAGGGCGCACACGCGCGCCGCGTGTTTCCATTCAGAAATGTGTGCCGTGCCCGTTCGCATCATTATGTATCAAAATACACGCAACCGGAGCAAAGGGCAAGCGCGGCTCACGCGTCCAGGGCCTGGTGCGCCTGCCTCACCACATCGCGGATTTTTTCAAGCGGCAGTTCCGGGACATGCGCAAATCCCGGCTCCGGCCTCGCGAGCAGCAGAAACTCGATGTTGCCTTTTGGTCCGGTGATAGGCGAGAACGCGGCGTCCAGAGGGCGCAGTCCCGATTGACGCGATGCATGCGCGGCGCTTTCCAGAACCTGCTCGTGCACGGCCGGGTCGCGCACCACGCCGCCCTTGCCCACGCGCTCACGCCCTGCCTCGAACTGCGGCTTGACCAGCGCCACCAGCGCGCCTATCGGCACCAGCAAACGCGCGAGCGCGGGCAACACTTTGTCGAGCGAGATGAACGACACATCCACCGTGACGATATCGAACGCGCGGCTGAAATCGCCGGGGGCCGCATGGCGTGCGTTGAAACGCTCCATGACCGTGACGCGCGGGTCGTTGCGCAAACGCAAATCGATCTGCCCGTAGCCCACATCCAGAGCAGTGACGGATGCGGCCCCGCGCTGCAGCAGGCAGTCCGTGAACCCGCCCGTGGACGCGCCCGCATCCAGCGCGTGCAGCCCCGACACATCCAGCGCGAACGCATCCAGGGCCGCGGACAGCTTATGACCTCCGCGGCTCACGAATTCGCATTCCGCGTTCTTGAGCCGGACGGCCGCATCCGCGGACACCTGCGCCCCGGCCTTGGTTGCGGGCGCGCCATCCACCAGCACATCTCCGGCCATGATGCGCGCGCGCGCCTTTTCGCGTGACGCGCACAACCCTCGCTCCACGAGCAGGGTGTCCAGCCTCTGTTTTTCAGGCTTGCCGCGCGCCATGGGGCCGCATCTCCCGCGTCACTGGAGCGCGTTCAAATCGAACGCGCGCAGAACCGGAACCGCCGCGTCCAGAAGCAGCAGCCGGTTGTCCCGGCTCACGCTCATCCACTGCGGTTCCTGGAAAAGAAATCCGTCCCGGTCCGTGTTGGTGATGAAATATTCCAGGTATCCGAAGTCGTCGTAAACTTTGAGAGACATGTCGCCCTGGTCGAAGAGCCAGATGCGCGTTTGCAGATCCACGGCCAGGAGAGCGGGCCGCGACAGGCGCACGGATGCGTCCATGCTGTTGCGCCGCACCACCACGCGCCGGAACTCGCCCCGGTGGCTGTACCGTTTCACAGCGCCGGTTTTGCCTTCGAGCACATAGAGTTCGCCCACGGCGTCGAGGGCGCCGTCTGCGGGAGCCAGAAGCGCCGCATCGCGGGGCAGGGGCTTGTCCCCGGTCTGGCCGCCAATCACGAACTTGAGTTCCTGGTTGCGTGCGATTGCGTGAATCCGCGCGTTCGCGCTGTCGAAAAACACAAGCTCGCCTGACGGTGAGCACACCGCCCGGGAAAGCGCATCCGGGATATGTTCCGGGGGAGTGAAATCCTTGACGGGCAGCCCGTCGGGGCCGATCGCCAGAAATCCGGCGTGTGTGAGAATGACCGTGGGGCCGCCGCAGCGCCACATGACTGCGGGCGGTGCGGGCGCTTTCTCAAGAGGCGTGAACATGAGCGCCGCGCCCGTGTCCGCGTCGAAAGTGAACAGGCCCGCGGGCGGGCCGGCAAGCAGGGTCACGGTGTTGTCCGTGCGGTCCAGGGCCGCGGCTGTTATGAACTGGAAATCGCCCTGGCCCGGATATCCTCTGACCTCGAACGCGCGGGGCAGTTCCGTGAAATTCTGCGCCAGCGCCGGGCTGGCGGTAAAAAGCAACAGGAGAAATGCAATCAGCGGGAACCGGTTCCTCATGCGGCATTGTAATGCATAGGCGCTTGCGGCATCAAGTTTCATGGCGGCCTCGTGCGCGCCCCGGTTTTTTTTGCGCATTGTGCGCGGCGGCGCGGGCAGGTAAACTAATTATGAACTGCAACCGGAAATCCTGACACGGCCGTGCAGCCGGAGGAAAGGCGCACAATGAGCGGACGCATCAACAGCATCATGGGTTCCCTGCTCATCGGCGGATTCGCGATTCTGTTCGCCGCGGACATCGTCTACCTGGCCATGGGGTATCGCGCGGCCGTGTTCGGCCTGTTCGTGCTCCTGGCCGCGGCCTGGGGCGCGTTTCACCTTTTCACCGCGATCATGCCCCCCGTGCGCCTTGAGCCGGGCGTTCCCGATCCGCCCTCGGGCGTTCCCGAAAGCCTGTTCGCCGCGGACAGCCCCGCAGTTCTAATTAACGCCCCGGAGCAGGGCGCGGGCTGGATCAACACCCTGCGCCACTGGGTCGGACCCGTGGCGCGCGCGGACGCGGAAACGATTGATGGCGTTGACGGCAGTCTCATCGTGGCCGTGCCGCAGCAGGCGGCACATGCGCTCACGAACGCGGATTTATTCAAGAAACTCGAACGGGCCGCGGAAAACGGAGCAGCGGTGATCGTTGACAACCCCGGGCCGGAAGCCGCACGCGCACTCGGCCTGGAGCTTGCGGACGATACTGTCAGCGGCCCAGTCACATGGGTGGATTCCAACGCGCTCGGCGTACAGCCCGCGCAGCAGATTGCGGACAGTCCTCTGTGCCTGTGTGTGCGGCGCATCGTGAACATGCCGGGCGCATTCGCGGACTGGATGCGCTGCGCCGAATATCCCGCAGTCATCACAAAACCCCACGGACGCGGGGTTTTCATCGTCACATTGTTTTCATGGGCGGAAACGCTCACCGAACTGCGACAGGGTATCGAACCG
>JAGUYV010000072.1 GCA_020061125.1 bacterium
GCGGGCGCGCCCACGCGGCCCATGACGCGCACGCGGATCCGGCGCGGTTTGGACAGGCTCACGCTGATGCGCGCATCGTGCTTCAGATACCGGGAAAAGGACTCGGCCATAAGCGCCTGAACCTGCGCCAGGGTCTTGTTGGACACGGACACCGCGCCGGGCCAGAAGGTGAAGAACTCGTCCACATTCTCGCGGCTGTCGGCCACAGGGATCAGGGTGCCGTCCCAAGCGACTTCCACGGTGTACATGGCCTGGAGCTTGCCCCACACCATAACATCGAGCACATCGCCGGGGCCTATGGAATACCCGCGATCCTGTCCCGGGGCGGGCAGGGTCTGGGCCGCGGCGTCGCCGGTTCTGGCCGAGAAGTATTCGGAAAACGCCATCTGCGACGCGGGCCTGGGTGCGGATATGCCGTCCGCGGCATGCGCCGCGCCGTGCGCCCAAAGAGCAAGCGCGCAAAGCGCCGCCACCCACAACCGGCGGCTCAAGCGGAACTTGATTTTCATTTCACTGCCTCCGCGTAAATCACTATGGGATAGGAAATCCCGGACCGGGTTTTCCTCCCTGCCGTTGCCATGTATTATAGCGTCCTTAGTATACCGGAAACGATGCGGCGAAAGATTTGAATTTCGACTTTACGCGATTGATTCTCAAAGGCGTAAGGGGATGCGGGTTACTTTTCCCCGGCATCCTGAATTAAAAACCTGTTGCCGATCCGTTTTGCTGGAACGCCGGCAAATATGTCGCCCTTTTGTGTTGGTTTTGTGACAACCGCGCCTGCCGCAATTACACTCGCGTCCGCCACATCCGCTCCGACAATCGCTCCCACGCCAATCCAGACATCGTTTCCAATGACCACTCTTGTATCTGTGCCGCCTGCGTTCTTCATGGGCATGGTCAAGTCGTACATGTTGTGCTGCCGCAGTCCGCTTATGATTTTCACGGCGCCGGACACCATGACGTCATTGCCTATTCTGGCCAGGCCAACCCATGAATTGATTCCGATGTAAACATTGTCGCCGATTTCCGTTTTGTCGGTTCGAATCCAGCCAAGGAATTCGACGACCAGGAACTTTCCGCATCGCCGCAGAGTCTGCCTGTACCACACACGGCGGAAAATTATTCCGATGTTCGTGGGTATGAGGCACAGAATGATCGCGAGGGAATGATATCTGAACATCGAAGATTTCCACATAAGAAACATGGGAATAAGCAGAATCCAGGCAATGGATTCCGCGATTGTGAATAGAAACTTCTTCGCGCCGGAACGCTCCGGCGGTGGAGCGTATTCATGAGTTTCCGGTTTGCCCGTCATGCCTTTCAAACTCCCTGGCTTTACTGCGCTCATGCGCGAGGAATCGTGATTTCTGTCGTGCGTGCGTTCGGAATTCTCCTCGTTATTGTTGTTTCTTTTCAGCTACAAGGCACAGGGCGCCGCCCATGCGCGAGAACGGGTAAAATGGGATATCCAGGGTGTCGGCCTTTCTGGTTATGCGGCCCAGCAGGGGTATCCTGTGTTTTTTTGTCACCGCTTCGGTCACGCTCAATCCCAGATGATCCAGCAGGCGGAACAGGGACAAGGGATCCGCGAACTGAATATGCGTGGGATCCGTGAGATGACGGCGGACATTATTCATGTCCCACGGCCTGGGATGAAAGAGCCAGGCGCGCAGCCATTTCAGCGGGGCGTATGCGGAAGGAGAAGAGAAAATGAGCAGGCCGCCGGGCTTGAGCACGCGGGCGATCTCCCGCAGCGCCGCGGAAGGCTGCTCGAGATGCTCGTAAATCTCGGCGAAAACCACGCAATCGAAAACATCGTCTCTGAACGGCAGTTGCACGGCGTTCCCGCACACGCCTGTGGTGAATTTCTGGAGCAGTATCTTTTCCAGAAAGAGATCGCAGCCGATGACGCGGCTTTCGGGATTTCGCTGCTTGACGCTGAAATGCAGAACAGGGAACGCGGCGCCGGCGAACCCGATGTCCAGGATTAAGCGGCCGCCCGCGCGCTGCGCCAGCCACTGGGTGCGTGGTGATTTTCCATGTTTCAAATAGGCGGTTTTCTTCATCTCGTGAACAAGCCTGTCCATCAACGGGTCCAGGCTGTGTTTCTGTTCCACAATTCGGCGCAGCCGTGCGCCGGCGTCCCGCCGCTGCTCGACGGGCATGGCGATGAAGCGTTCGAGACAGCCGGCGAGCTGGCGGGCGTTCCCAGGCTCGAAAAGCAAGTCGTCGGACATGTCTTCGAAAACGCGCGCGAAGGAAGGATTGCAGGTCACGGACGGGATTCCCGTGGCCATGGCTTCGAGTACGGCTTTGTCCACGCTGCCCGTGAGGCTCGCGCTGATGAAGATGTCCGCGTTCCGGTATTTTTCGGGAATATCATCGTGCGCCACGGAACCTTCGAAGAAGACATGGCTATCCACGCCTTTTTCCCGGATCATGGCTTTCAAGCCGTCGAAGTGCGCCCGATCCTCCTCGTTGTAGCACGCGCCGAAAATGGAAATGCGGAAGTCTTTGAGATCGCGCTCGTTGACCAGAATTGCTGCGGCCTCGATGATCGTGGAGTAATCCTTGCTCGGCGCGATGCGTCCCACGGAAATTACGCTTGCGGCGTTCCGGCCGCTGGAGGGTTCCGCGGGTTTCGACGCGAATTTTTGAGTGTCAATGCCATGTCCGGTGCTGACGACCCTGGGGCCGGTGAGCGCCGTGCTTTCAGGTGAAGCCGTGAGCGTTTCGTCCGCCAGTCTGTGCGCGAGGCGCAGTGTGGGGTTGTCCGCGCCATGGGTGATCCACATGAGCAGGGGAATGCCCCGCAGCTTGCAGAACGGCGCGGCCAGGACCGCGTATATGGGGCACATGTGCACGAAAACGGCGTCCACGCGCTTTGTGGCCACAAGGCGCAGCATGACGCGCAGAAACACCCACAGGCGCGCAATTCTGCCCGCGCCATGTTCCTTGCCCATGGAAGTTACGGCCACATTGCCGGGGAAGGCGTAATCGCCTTTGCTAAGCACCAGCAGATGCAGCGATTTCACGCGTGCGGCCAGCCGCTCGAACCATGCGTGCGTAAAGCCCAGTACCGGATCTTTGCGATCGGCTTTCTGCGTGATGAGGAGAACGTTCATGAATCACCAGGATGCCTTTGAGCGGGACGCCAGGCCGCGGATGACTTTCAGCGCCGCTCCGGTGACGTCGTCCGCGTCCGCGCTCGTGAGCCGCGCGGAGAACGGGATCGAGAAGGTGCGGTCCGAGATGTACTCGGCGTTGGGAAAATCTCCGCGCTTGAGGCCGAAGCGTTTTTTGTAGTATGAGTGCAGGTGCAGGGCGATGAAGTGGATGCCCGCGCCGATGTTCTCTTTCTGGAGCGCGGCCAGGAATTGGTCGCGCGTGGCTCCGAGTTTGTCAATGTCCAGCAACGGCGTGTACAGGTGCCGCGCGTGGCGGATGTGCTTCTGCTCGGGCGGCCGGATGAGGAATTCGCAGCCTTTGAATGCGGCGTTGTAGCGCGCCCAGTGCGCGTCGCGGATCTTGAGGTTGTCCTCGATGCGCCGCAACTGGTGGATGCCCATGGCCGCCTGAAGGTCCATCATGTTGTACTTGAAGCCCGGAAGCTGCGTGTCGTAAAACTTGAACCCCTTTTCCGAGTAGCGCGACCACGCGGATTTGGACAGCCCGTGCAGGGACATCACGCGCATGGCGTCGTCCCACTTGCGGTTGCTGGTGCACACCATGCCGCCTTCGCCTGTGACCAGATTCTTGGTGGCGTAGAACGAGAACGCGCTGATGTGCCCGATGGCGCCGATTTTCTTGTCTTTGTACCGCGCCTCGATAGCGTGGGCCGCGTCCTCGATCACGAACAGGCCGTGCTTTTCGGCCAGGTCCATGATGGGGTCCATATCGCACGGCCGCCCGCACAGGTGAACGGGCAGGATGGCCTTGGTGTTCTTTGTAATTTTCTTTTTGATCTGCGCGGGGTCAATGTTTCCGGTGCGGCGGTCCACATCCGCGAAAACGGGCGTGGCGCCGTTGTGCACGATCACATTGGCCGTGGCCGCGAAGGTGAGGGGCGTGGTGATGACCTCGTCGCCGGGGCCGATGCCGAGGGCATTGAGCGCGAGGAACAGGCCGGCCGTGCACGAGTTCAGTCCCAGGGCGTGCTTCACGCCGATGTACTTGCGGAAATCCTTTTCAAACTGCTGGGTGCGCGGCCCGGTGCCGATCCACCCGCTGCGCAGTGTGGCTTCGACTTCGCGGATCTCTTCTTCTCCGATGAGGGGTGCGCCGAACACAAGGAATTTTTCCCGGTGCGGAGCGCCGCCGTTTATGGCCAGTGCGGCCGCTGCTTTCGATGCCATGCAGTTCGTCTCCCGGCGCAGGGCGTGCGCCATGCGGCTGATGCTCTTACCGTATGCATCGCGCCGCCAAGAATCAAGCGAAACGCGCATGCGCGCGCGTATCTGTTTCTGAATTGTATTATCATGTCTCGACATTGAAAAGTGAACCGGGCCGCGCAATTCCTCAACAAAAAACTCCCCGCCCGGTGAAGGGCAGGGGAGTTGTTGAGATCTTGATGCGATGCGGGGAACGGCGCGCCGTGCGCTATCCGATGGCGTCTCCGCCGGTCTCGCCCGTGCGGATGCGGAACGCCTGTTCGATGTCCAGAACGAAAATCTTGCCGTCGCCGATGTTGCCCGTGTATGCGCCTTGCTTGATGGCGTCTATGGTCGGCTGAACGAATTCGTCGTTCACGGCGATTTCCAGTTTGATTTTCTTGAGCAGGTTGCCGGATTCCACGCGGCCGCGGTACACGCGCGGGATGCCTTTCTGGCGTCCGCAGCCCATGACCTGGGACACGGTCATGAGATTGATTTCCCGCTTGAAGAGGATGCTCTGAACTTCTTCGAGGCGGTCAGGCTGAATCATGGCGATGATGTATTTCATGTCGTGTGCGCTCCTCTCTTGTCAGTCCAGCACAGTGTAGCCGCTCTCGTGGTGCAGCGTGAGATCCAGGCCGATAAGCTCTTGCTGTTCGGTCACGCGCAGGCCCACGAGCGCATCCGTGATTTTCAGAATGATGAAGGTCACGATCACGGAATACACGATGGTGATGGCGGCGCTGACCGCCTGGGTCATGAACTGCGCGGCGTTGCCGAAGAACAGGCCGCTTGCGCCGCCGATGGCCGGGTGCGCGAACAGGCCCGTGGCGAGCGCGCCCCACA
>JAGUYV010000017.1 GCA_020061125.1 bacterium
CCCTCGCCCGCGGGCCTGCGCAAGCGCGTGGCCCCGGCCGTGATGGAATCCCCGGCCCCAGAACCGCCAAAGGACAAGGATGCAGATAAAGACAAAGATAAAGACAAGGACAAGGATAAAGACAAAGACAAGGACAAAGACAAAGACAAAGACAAAGTCAAGATCCCCAAGGAACTCAAAAAGATCTCCAAGGACTTCGAGCTGACGGCCAAGGATGTGGCCATCTTCGAAACCCTGCTCGATTATGTGAATGCTGAACTCAAGACCATGAAAAAGGAGACAGACAAGAGCATCAAGGATGTGCAGCGCCTTGCCCAGAAGAACGAGCGCGACATTGACCGCCTCGAAGAAGAAGACCAGCGCTATAAAGTCAGCGGCGGCGCGCGCTTCGAATATTCCAGCAACCACACCGAAGAGGGCGCGGATTCAGAAACTAAAACCGGAATCACGGACAGCTATTACGCCTGGTTCGACATGTACAGCAAGCCCCGCAAATTCGACGACCTGGTGTTGCGCTCAAGCACCGGAGGCGGCAACCCGCGCATCGAATATCAGGATTTCACCGAAGACATTGACAACCCGCGCAACTTCAAGCTGCGCAGCTTATACGCCGGTTATGTCTCGACTCCGGGTTTCTCGCAATTTACAACCGGCCTGTCGGGCAAAACCATGAATGGCGGATTTTCCGCCTCGTTCAAGCTCAACGATTACACCATCGCCACCACAATGGGCCGCGTGCTGCAATGGAATTCCGTGACCGGAACGACGGTTCCCGTTTACCTCTACGGCGCGCAGCTTCAAACCAGCCTGTTCAACAATCCGGCCTCTCTGCTTTATATCACGCGTTTTTCGTCTTGGGAGGACGCAGACGGCAAGAACAGCAACGACGAAAACAACCTCATGGGCTGTTATCGAAAGGACGAAGACTGGAGCGACACTTTTTATCCCATCGGCTCGTTCACTTCCGAGGAAACCATCTGCCAGCCGCCGAGCAAAAACAGTCTCACCAGCGTGTTCTTCCGCTATCCCCTTGGTGACTATGTTCCTGGCCTGACCATGACAGGCGAGTTCCTGCACAGTTCCTACTATCGTCCGGGTTTCAAAATGAGCATGGTGAACAGCAACTCGTCGTCCAATTACGACAATCCCTTCGATCCAAGCATGAAATACATCAACTGGCGCGATATTCCCGAACAGGCCGACTCGGACGACGCCTACGCCATTCTGCTCGATTACAACAAGGGGCCGCTCACAATCCAGCCCTCGGGGTATCTCCACCTGGGCAGCAAGTTTTCGAGCCGCTATCTGGGCCTGCCCGGCGTGGGCGACAGCTTGAGCCTGGACCTGCTGCCCATCTCCATCCAGAGCCTGGACGCGTATTTGTTCTGGGGTGAATACAAAAGGCTCCGGCAGAAATACAAAATCAACTTCCTGTATGCGACAGTGAATGAACACTCGCCCATGTACCTGGACCCGTCCATCGCCGTGGCCGAACCAACGCTGGTTACGGATTTCGCCGTCCTCGACCGGCTCAACAACCGCGATTCCGAACTCATGCTCAAGGCCGTAATATCCATGAATTCCCTCACATACTACCTGACGGACGACATCCAGTTGACGGCCGGATTGACAACATTCAAGATCAACCTCGGCCCCGGTTGCGTGGACGCAAACCAATTAGATGTGCGCAACGACCACGGGGAAATCATTGACAAAGCCATCGGCGACGGCGCCAAACTATGCGGCCTCGACGAGCAGGACATCACCCCCAACATCCAGATGCTGGGCAAGCAGGAAAAATACAGCATGTACTGGCGCACCTCGAACCGCTCCGAACTTAATCTGGACTGGGGCGCCAACAAGCTGGCTCCCAAAATTTCTCTGGGCGCAGGCTCGGCCGTGGATGAAATTCTCACCGACCTGGTTCCCTTCGGAACCGAATACTCCTTCACCACCTCTTACAAATACAGGCTCACCGACGCGTCCAATGTGTACATGTGGTACAACCGCATTTACAACCGCCCCCAGGAAGGCTTCGCCGGCACCGAAGCCGGCGACATAGACGACTACCTCGAAGACAACAAGGGCGGCCACAAGGTCGGCATCAAAGTCGAGATGAGTTTCTGATCCGCATCGCCCGAAGCTTTTCCCCAATATCCCGTCGAAAGTTCCGGCGCCCGGACTATACTTGTACTATGGCGACAGGAGCGTGCGGCATAGATTGCAGCGTGTGCGGCCTTCATGTGAACGGCCTGTGCAGCACTTGCGGCGGCGGAACCACTCAAGCCGCGCGCGAAAAGCTCGACGCCCAGCACACGCTTCTGGGCATGGGCTGCTCCATTCTCGAATGCGCCGCGGGCCGCAAGCTCGACTTCTGCTCCCGCGACTGCCTCGACTTCCCCTGCTCCCTGTTCACCCGCGGCCCTTACCCATTCAGCGAGGGCTTTCTGCACATGCAGAAACGCCGCCGCATGCAGAGCGACCAGGACAAATCCACGGACCCCAAATGGCCGCGCGAGGCCGACGAGTTCTGGGACATGCTCCTGGCGCGCAACCCCGCCGAGGTGTGCCGCGACGCCGAAGTCGCGCCCCTGGACCGCGGCGGCTACAATGTCAAATGCCTCAACGAAAACTGGATCGTGGAACTCGAAACCCGATCTATCAAGAAAGCCTACGGGCAGGCCGCGGGCGACTGGGACCGCCTCATGCCCTTCTTCATCCTCGCGTACCTGGTCAAGGCCGACCAGAGCCGCCCCTCGGGCCGCATGGTGTCTCCCCGCGACATCATGCCCGGACTCAATTACTTCCAGGGCATGCACAGTCTGGACGCCAAACCCCTTGAGGAGTTCTTCGGCCAGGACGCCGCCCTGTTCGCGCGCGCGGCCGGCGCTCTGGGCGCGGACCCCACCGGACAGGGTGACGCGTCCATGCGCCTTTGGCTCTTCCCCAAACTGCCCGTGGAATTCATCTTCTGGGCCGCGGACGAGGATTTTCCATCCCGCGCCACCGTGCTGCTCGACGACCAGTCCCGCTTCCTCTACCCCGTGAATGTGATCTACAAGGCCGTGAACCTGCTCGTCAAGCGCCTGGTCTTCACTGCGAAAAACCTCTGACCCGCGCCGCCCGCCGCCTCTCGAAACCCCGTGCGTTTCCGCGATTGTGATATATTCTATGTATGACGGCCGCGCGCCGCCGCAGCACGCCCCGCAGGGAGGTACCGCCATGTCCCCGAAAACGGACAGCTTCGAATACATCGGCCCCATCGCATCCGTGGAACGAACGGACCGGGGCGTATTGCTGAAAAGCGACAACGCTATCGTGAGCGTGACCTTCGCCGCCC
>JAGUYV010000468.1 GCA_020061125.1 bacterium
AAAGCGCCGGCCGCGGCCCAGCCTGCGGATGTGGAAAAACCCCCGGCCGGAGCGCCCGACCTGCCCGCGCTCGGAAAGGCCCTGTGCGCCGCCGGGCAGGGCACGGACATCAAAGCCCTGTTCGCCCTGTTCGAGCCTGTGATGTTCGACGCGCAAATGAATATGATTCGAGAATTCCTTCAGTCCATGGCCGAGGAAAACGGCGAGCCGGTCCAGGACCCTCTGGAGGCCGCGATCAAGGAATTCGAGATCCAGGCAAAGGAAAACCCGCTCGTGGTGTGCCGCATTGAAAACACCGCACCCGAGGAATGCAGCGAACAGATCCTGCAAACATATAAAGATCTGAACGCCGCGCCGCAGGCGTGCGGCAGCATCACCATGACCTCTAAAATGAAAAACGATGAAAAGGAAATTACGGAGCCGGTGCCCGCGGTGCAATTCAACGGCCGCTGGTTTCTCTTCCCGGCCATGTGACGCGCGCTCACACAATCTTAACAATGGGCGCATATTCTGTTTGATGCCAGTTTGACCAGTTTTCAGGAGGACCGTTTCATGAAACGCATTTTCGCAATTCCAGCCCTTATCCTGTTGTTTGCAACCGCGGTCGTGGCCGCGGATTTCCGGCCCGAGCCGGATCCCGCCGTTCCCGCGCCCGTGCAGTCGGAATATGCCGTGGTGGTTCCCTCGGCCGGCCTGCCGTCTGAAGTCGAGGTCCAGAACGCCAACAACAACCTTGATGTGGCGTGGCACGACGGCCGCGTGTTCCTGGCCTTCCGCACCGGCCCCACGCACTTCGCAAGCCCCCTGGTCACCATTTTCGTGGTCAGTTCCGAGGACCAGAAAACCTGGCGCTTCGAGGCGAAGTTCAACCGCAACACCGACCTGCGCGAGCCGCGCTTTCTGTCGTTCGACGGCAAGCTGTTTCTTTACATGGCCGTGCTCGGCGAAAACCAGTTCGACTTCGAGCCGCAGGGCATGCTCTACACGCAATACAAGGGACCGGGCGCATGGACCGAGCCGGAGTGGTTTCTGGAAAAGGGTTTCATCCCGTGGCGCACCAAGGTGATCGGCGGCAGGCCCTACATGCTGGCATACCGCGGCGGCGAGAACATTTATGATTTTCAGGAAGGCTCTGCCGAAGAACTGCACTTTCTCACTACCGAAGACGGCGTCAAATGGACCGGCGTGAACCCCGCCAAGCCCGTGGTGCATGTCGGCGGCTGTTCGGAAACGGATTTCGATTTCGCGCCAGACGGCGCCATCATCGCCGTGTGCCGCAACGAGCTTGGCGACAGGGACGGCTTCGGCTCCAAGGTGTGCCGCGCCGAACCGGGCGCGCCCGCGGACTGGAAATGCGTTCCCGACCCCAAAAAATACGACTCGCCCCTGGTGTTCGCGCACAAAGGCGAAATCTACCTGGTGGGCAGAAGGCACCTCACCAAATCCGGCAACTTCGATCAGGGAAACCGCAAGCTCGGATACAAAAACGAGCTTCTCAAATACCAGCTCGATTACTGGCAGAAGCCCAAGCGCTGCTCCATCTGGCGCGTGGATCCCGAGACCCTCAAAGTGACCTTCCTGGACGACCTGCCCAGCAGGGGCGACACCTGTTTCGCGTCCGTGGTTCCCATGGATGAAAATTCGTGG
Organism: bacterium; assembly: GCA_020061125.1. Classification (GTDB taxonomy): domain Bacteria; phylum UBP15; class UBA6099; order UBA6099; family DSWB01; genus DSWB01. The sequence continues at coordinate 1,648 of JAGUYV010000468.1, forward strand.
ATGCTCTACAACTACTCGTCGCCCCCGGACGGCCCGGACATAAGCTGGAACCAGGGCCAGCAGGGGCACACGCTCATCTACCGCACGCTGCTCACATTCCCGAAAAACAAGGATTGAAGAAGCGGGGCGCTAACGGGGCTTGATTTCCGTTTTCACAAACCGGTGCAAATCGGCGATCATGCGGAAGTTGAGGGCGAAAGTGTTGATGTGGCCCGTGGGGTACATGCGCAGCCAGGGCGTGGCGCCCCAGCGCCTCCGGGTGCGCTCCACGGTTTCGGGCGGCACCAGGTGGTCGAACTCGCCCGCGGCCAGAAACACTTTGCGGTTCGGAATCCGCGGCGTCATGCTGCACAGGCTCATGAGCGGCGGCACGCGCGGGTCCGTTAAAAGAGTGGTTTCTCCCGCGGCCTCGCGCGCGCGCAGTTCGTCCGCGAAATCCCACTTGCTGAAAATGTCCTGAATATCCACCGGGGGCATGCAGAGTATGCCGAAGTCCGCGCTGGGCGCGTTGCACAGGTAGATGCCTGTGAGCATGCCGCCGTAGGACACGCCGAACAGGCCCACGGGACCCGCGCCGTCCGCTTTGAGCCGGTTTACATATTGCTGCACATCCTCGAATGACTGGCGCACGGTGCACAGGGTCCAGCGCGTGTCTGAAAGGATCATGTACTGGCCGCTGAACGCGCCCTCGGGCGTGCGCGCCTGCGAGTAGGGCAGGGTGACCATGGCGCTGTCCATTCCCCAGGCCGCGAACCGCAGGCACCACCACTCGAAATAGAAATCAAAGGCCTTGTCCACATGCAGCCCGTTGAGCACAACCACAACCGGGCGGCCGCGGCGCGCGGGCCTGCACCGGAAGTGCTTGACATACACCGTGTTGTTCTCGGGGAAATGCGTGTGCATGGAACTGGGGAAGCTGCCCTCGAGCACATCCGCCAGCGGCAGTTTGCGCGTGAGCTTGAGGTCCATGTCCGGGGCTGCGTCCGAGACTCTGAAGAATGCGCGCGGATCCCCGATGGCCTCGTCCGGAACCAGGCCCGTGACATCAATGCGGGACACATCCGGCGCTTCCGGGGCGTCGCCCGAGGTGAGTTGTCCCGCAACCCTCGCGATGGCGTCGAAGACATCGGTGACGAATTTGTCGAAAGCGCTCATTGTGCGGGTCCGAACAGGAAGGGGTGCGCGCCGTCCGGGTCCAGCACGGTTGCGGGCGCACCGTCGAAGTTGTAGCGGAGCACGCCCCGGCCCGGCTCCCAGAAGATCACGGCGTCCGCGTCCGGGGTCATGTTCAGCAGAGCGTCGAAGCGGAACTCGTGCGAGGACACGGGCGTTGCCTGGCCGGTGGCGGGGTCG
>JAGUYV010000191.1 GCA_020061125.1 bacterium
GCGCACAACCCGGAGTTCGCGGGCTTTGTCGAAGACTGCGGCCTGGATGTGGTGTTCGAGGACATGTGCACGGGCAGCCGGTTTTTCGATGTGTCCGTGGGCAACGCCGCGGATCCGCTGCTCGACCTGGCCCGGGGCTACCTCCAGAAGCCGCCCTGCGCACGCATGATGACCATGGACAAACGCGCCGAAGCCATGATTGACCGCGCCCGCGCCATGGGCGCTCGCGGCGTGGTGCACCACGCGCTCAAGTTCTGCGACACCGTGCTGTACGACGCGCCCGAACTCAAGCGCCGCCTCGAAGCCGCGGGCCTGCGCACCCTGTTCCTCGAAGGCGACGGAACCCTCGGCTCCATGGGCCAGCTAAAAACGCGCATTCAGGCGTTCGCCGAAGTGCTCGGCGACGATTTGTGAAAGGACCGGAGAAACCATGTCCATGCTCGAAAAATATTTCGCGGATCTCGAAGCCGCGCTCAAGAACAAGCTCGATGAAAAAACCACGGCGCGCCGCCGGTTCATCTACGAGATCGCGCGCATCGGCGGCCGCATGTTCGATCGCGAATGGGCCTCGGCGTGGACCACGGTGTTCGTGCCGTTTGAAATCCTGTACGCCATGGGCGTGGCCGGGAATTTCATCGAGTTCGTGGGCGCCATGCTCGCGGGCAACGGCATGAGCCGCCCGTTCTTCGAGAAAGCCGAAGCCGAGGGCTTCTCCACCGACAGTTGCTCGTATCACCGCACCATCATCGGCGCCGCGCGCCAGGGCATGTTCCCGAAACCGGACTTGCTCATCGGCTCCAGCTTCCCCTGCGACGGCGGGGTCAAGGCCCTGCTGCGTGTGGGCGAAATTTACGACAAACCCGTGTTTCTGCTGCATACGCCCTACGAGCAAACCCCGGAATCCCTGGACTATCTGGTGAAGCAGTACCGCGCCATGATCGCGCACATCACGGAACAAACCGGCCGCACTCTGGACCCGGACAAACTGCGCCGCGCCGTGCACAACAACAATGTGGCGCGCGAACACATCGTGCAGGCGCTGGACCTGTGCAAAAACGCGCCCAGCCCCGCGCGCAGCGACGACTGGAAAAACTTCATCATCTATGTGCTGCTCGGCGGTGACGACGCCGCGGTGGATGTCGCCAGAATATTTCACGAGGAATTCCGGCACAAGCACGAACACGGAATCCCCGGCCTGCCGGGCGAGAAATACCGCCTGCTCTGGATTCAGAACCGCATCCAGTTCAAGAACAACCTGATCCGGAAACTCGAGGAAGACTACAAGGCCAATGTGGTCATAGACGAGTTGAACTACATTTTCTGGGAACCGATGGACGAGTCCGCGGACCCGCTCGAGGAGCTTGCCAGGCGGCAACTCGCGCACCCGCTCATCGGGCCGGTGGAGCGCCGCCTGGACCTGTTGAAGAAGATGGCCGTGGAGTTCGGCTGCCACGGCGCGGTCAACCCCTCGCACTGGGGCTGCCGCCAGAGCGGCGGCGCGCGCAACATGTTCAAGGAAACCCTGGCCCAGGCGGGCGTGCCCGTAATCCACCTCGATGTGGATTGCGTGGACGAGCGCAATTTCTCCGAGGGCCAGTTGCTCACGCGCCTGGAAGCGTTCATGGAAATGCTGTGAGGAAGGAAAAAGCGGAACACGAATTAGCACGGATGAAAACAGGATTCACACGAATTCCAAATGACATCATTGATTGAATTCGTGCCAATTCGCATGTATTCGTGTCCATTCGTGATCCGCTTTAAGAATCGCCAATCTCTTTCTGCAAGGGAGACGGACTTTGCACTACGCGGGAATTGACATCGGATCATTGAGCGCGGACACGGTCATCGTGGACGAACAGGGCAAAATGGTTGCGTATTCCATTCTGCCCACGGGCGCGAACAGCATGGTATCCGGCGAGAAATGCTTTAACGAAACTCTTGAAAAAGCGGGCCTCGCAAAACAGGACATCGCGTACATCGTGGCCACGGGCTACGGCCGCATCAGCGTGCCGTTCGCGGACAAGGCCATCACCGAGATCACCTGCCACGGCCGCGGCGCATACGCCCTGTTCCCGAACACGCGCACCATCATTGACATCGGCGGGCAGGACAGCAAGGTCATCAAGCTCGAAAACGGCGGCAAGGTCATAGACTTCGCCATGAACGACAAGTGCGCGGCCGGCACGGGCCGCTTCCTCGAAGTCATGGCCCGCGCCATGGAAGTCAAACTTCAGGACATGGGGCCGCTCTCGTTCCAGGCAAAAAACAAGATCGAGATCAGCAGCATGTGCACGGTGTTCGCCGAGAGCGAGGTCATCTCCCTGGTGGCCCAGGCGCAGCCCAAGGAGGACATCATCGCAGGGATTCACGCGGCCATCTGCAGCCGTGTCGGCGGCATGATAGACCGCGTGGGCCTTGTGCCCGAGGTCACCATGACCGGCGGCGTGGCCAAGAACACCGGCATGGTGGCCAGCCTGGAAAAACGCACGGGCGTGAAAATCAACATCCCCGAAGAGCCGCAAATCGCAGGCGCACTGGGCGCCGCGCTCATCGCGCGCGAACGCGCGCAACAGGAAAAGGAGTGATGCGCAATGACGGTCCCCGAAAACACTTGGATCATGATGCAGCGGCACATGGGCTACACGGATGATGAAATGGCGCTGTTCCGCAACAACCCCAAAAACGCAGTGGTCATGGAGAAAGCCTCGGAACTCATGGGCAAGACCCTGGTGTTCGAGGTCGTGGAATCGAGCAACTGCAACAGCGGCCACAAGGTGGGCGATCGCATCGTGTTTGACGGCGCGGGCAACCTCATCACGAAACTGAACCCCAGGCGCGTGTGCATCTACGCGCTCACCAGCCTGGAGAAACTCATCTTCGCGGCCAATGAACTGATCTACGCGGGCGCGGACCCCAACGGCATGTGCTTCAAGGAAACGGGCTGCTTCGATGTGGGCGTGAAATGCGGCGGCTGGGGCCATATCGTGCTGCGCCTCAAGGTCGAGGACAGGAAATAACCGTTCTTATCTCTGCTGAAAAAGTCGTTTCTCGATGCTTTCCGGCATTACAAGCTCTCTTCTTTCGACATATGTCGCGAGATTCAATAGAATCATATTGCTGACGATGATCCCATAGATAAGAGGATATAGGGCATATCGCAGCGAGGCAAGAAACTCACCGGGCGCAACAATAAACGTTTTGTTGTACAGTAAATAATTCAATGCAGCGCCCAGCAGCGCGAACGCCCATGCAATTTTGGACATTGTTACAAAAACACTCCGGCTTTTCAGCATTAGTGCATGGTCATATACTTCTTTGGAAGAAACATTGGAAAATGCGTCTCTGACTTGAGGAAATCCACATTTGGCCGCTCCCACAAAAACCCCCAACCCTATGATGCATAATGAAGGCCAATGAAAAAAGACGCTGAAAAGCGCAATAGGTTGATACTGCACATGGGAGAAACAACGGAACAGCATGAAAAGGCATGACATAATGATTCCGGTAATCCTGAACATCCGGCCAACCTGCATGATTCGGCTCACTTTCTCAATCAATATTCAACAAGACAAGAAGAAACAAAAGAACAATCGGCACAAGCGTGTATAATTCTCCGTAAATGTGATGAGTACTTGCCGTATACTTGTCTTTGACGATTTTTGACTGGACGAACAAAAGCAACAGTACAATCGTGGCAATGATAAGTCCATAAACGAGATCGATGCTGTTGACCAGGTAAAACAATATGGTGGCTTTTGAAGTTGGTTTGTCCTGGCATATCACAGCAGCAAGTCCAAGAAGAAAACCCAATGCGCCAACTGACACAGCATTGATGCCAACCGTGCTCATCAGCATCCTGAATAAGCGGCTTTCCTCCGCTGAAGATTGTCTATCCCTAAACAAAACGCTTTGAATCATTGGTACTATTCCAAGGAACATACGATCGAAAACGATCAAAGAAATGCTGATGCAGATCCCAATGGTAAAATTTATTGCGGGTGGATTAAAAATAAAAACTGATATGAATCGGGAAACGCAGTTGATTGGAAAATAGACAAATATACACAATGTGACGATAGACAGGACGCTAAAACAAAAAAACAGCCGGAGTATCGTATGCCGGACATATAATCGCGAAGCATTGGCGTCTTCGAATGGATTTGTAGACACAGCATTATTGGCGGCCGCGTATTTGCTGGTTTTTTGATTTGAGAACTGTTCAATGGAATTTATCTGTTGCCATTCTCCCATGCCATCTCGCCAGATAAGCGTACTCTCGTCAATCCGCCCTCGATTCATAAGATTCATTATTGCATCAGCGGTCAGCGGGCCGTGACGGTTGCCGTCAATGATAACAAACCAGATCATTTCAGACATGAAATTGTCACCAAAACGAATAGTCAGAACATGTTAGATCGAAATTGTATCATAGGGCAAAGACACTGTACAGCACTTTTTACACATTGGGACTGTGACATTAGCAGACGGCGATTCGATCATTTGTTTGCCGCGAATCAAGCGCCGTTGCATGCGTGATAATGGGATTAATCATTCGAGGCTAACGGGAGAGGCTGAATGTTCTGGGGCCATATCGTGCTGCGCCTCAAGGTCGAGGACAGGGCCTGACTTACTGGCGCTACGGGTTGCGGATAGTGAACAAATCGGCCATGCCGGCTTCGTCCTGCATAAGGGTCTGGATGCGCTGCTCGTAGGCGCTTGCGGAGAATTGCTCCAGGGGCGCGGGATTCTGGTTGTGAATCGAATACGAATAAATATCCTCGGTGAGCAGGCATTCGAGGCCGTCGAGGGTTATCGCGTTTTTGCGGGTTGTGATGTTCCAGTTGCTGCATTTGGCGCAGGTGGGATGCTCTGAAAAGTCTCCTTCGAGCAGAGCCTTGCGCAGCTTCATGTATTTTTCGCCGAGCCAGATGGATTTGAGGGATTGTGTGGCGAGATTGCCCATGTTCATGGTCACGAACCCGTCGGCGCAGCAGGGGTAAACATTGCCCTCGACATCAATGTGCATGTGCATCCAGGGATACAGGCAGGGATACCGGGCCGGGGCCGGGAATTTCTTGTTGAGCACCGCGCTGCTGTGAGGCGAATCCTTGTCCGTGCCCCACTTGAGCAGGCAGACCCTGTGAACGAGCGGCGCCCAGTAGCGCAGAAAGGCGACGGCTTCCGCGGCGTTTGTGTCCTGAAGAACAAAGTTGAGAATGATCGTGATGCGATCGTGCGGCTCTCGCGCCGCGTTGTATTTGTTGAAGCAGAGAATCGCCTCGATAACTTCGTAGAGCTTGTCCCTGCTTCTGATGGCGGCGTAAGTGTCTCGCGTGGCGCCGTCAATGCTGATGCGCACCTCCCGGGTTCCGATTTCAAACAGCTCCCGGATTTTTTCCTCGTTCAGCAAAGTGGCGTTTGTGATGAAGCAAAGCGGATACTTCGCGGCCCTCACGGCGCGGCAGATATCCATGGCGCGCGGGTGGCAGAACAGCTCTCCGCGCGGCGTGAGGCTCACGGTGGCGTGCGGCGCTTCCCTCGACATAATGTCCAGAATGCGCTCGAACAGCTCAAAATCCATAAGCCCGCCGTGAATGTCCTGCTTGCGCTGTTCGCTCCACAGGGGGCACATGATGCATTTGAGATTGCAGCGGGACGCGGTGTCTATGTTGATCTGACCCAGCGGCCGCGGCGTGAGATGTCCAAATGTTTTCAGTATGATCTCGTCCGGAATCCGAGGAACGCCGGAAATGCCATACTGGAGGAACGGCAACAGATCGAAGCCTCTGGGCGATATATGGATTTCAGGCATTGGGAGAAAAACCGGATTTCCGCGCCGCGGCGACGCATGCGCTATTTGAGATATTTACGCAAAAACGCGAGCATTTCATCCCACCCCTGCTGGGCCATGGCGCGCTCGGCCTTGGGTTTGCCGGACTCGAAGCGGAACAGGAACCCGTGGGTTGCGCCCTTGATGATTTTCATCTTCACGGGCTTTTTGAGTTTTTCGAGCGCGGTTTTCATTTCCAGGCCCTGGCTCACGGGCACGATCTCATCCTTGTCGCCATAGAGCAACAGCACGGGGGAGTTGATCTTGTCCGCGTCCAGGGCCGGGGCGCGCTTGCGGAACGCCTCGGGCTTGAGTCCGTCCGGATATTTTCCGTACACCTTCACGCTCAAGGGATCGGACACATCCATGCCCTTTGCGATCAGATGGTTGTGGTACCAGGTGTGGGTGTTGGTGACGCCGTAGATGCAGGCCACGGCCTTGAAATTCATGCGCGTTGCGGCGAGCAGGGACACGATGCCGCCATGGCTGGTGCCCACCATGGCGATGCGGCTTTTGTTCACGCCGGGCCAGCCCATGAGCAGGATGGCGGCGCTGATGGCGTCGTCCACCTCGCCGTCGGCCACCTCGATTTCACCCTCGGATCCGTCCTCGCCGCGGAAGCTGGGCGCGAAGACCACGAAGCCCTGCGCGGCGAGCTGCTTGCAGCGCTCTTTGGTGAGGCGCGGCACGCCGTCCACGCCCCCGTGGTTGAACACCACGCCGGGCAGCGCTTTGTTCGCTTTGCGCGGGTCCTGGAACAGAAACCCCTTGACGCGCAGGCCCGTGCTCCAGTAGGTGATTTCAAACACGGACATGGAGTTGGACTGCGAGACAACGGTCTTTTTGATGATGTCGCCGTCCTGTCTCTGCGCCATGGCCGGGACGCACAGAGCGCAGAGCAGGAGCGCGCCCAGCAGGGCGCGCGCGGTTCGCGCATGGGTCATGATTCACCTCGGAGCACGCGGGACACGCCCGCGGTGAGTTCGAGCATATTGCGGTTTTCGTCCAGTGACAGCGAGCCGCCGCCGCAGCTCGGAGTGATGAGCGCGCGGTCCAGGAGCAGGCTTTCCCTGATCCCCTTCTTCATGAGGCGCGCGAACCCGTTTTTCAATATCCCGATGAGGCCGTCCAGATCCACGCTGTTGATCGCGGACGAACTCGGCACCACGCCCCAGGCCAGCGCGCCGCCGCGCTCCAGAAAATCACCGATCTCGCGGAAATACAGGGACACGGCTTCGGCGTATTCGAAGGCGTCGAAATTGATGATTTGCGTTCTGGTGCGCGCAATCATGCCCCAGTCCGTGTTGCCGCACACATGAATGCCCGGGATCGCGCCGCCCAGCAGCGCGCCTTCCATGACCTCGTTCAGCGCAGCCACGGTTTCGGTTTCGTTCAGCGGCACCGTGGCCGAGCCGTAACTTTGCAGGTAAGGCTCGTCCACGAAAAGGATTACGCACTCGTTTACGGCCTTGAGCTGTTGCGCCTGCCACTGGGCCTTGCGCGCCAGGCCCTTGACCACGCCGTCGCGCAGCATGTCGTTGTGCCAGGCCGCGCGCCCGTCCGGGCCGGACACGGTGAGGCCC
>JAGUYV010000127.1 GCA_020061125.1 bacterium
CAAGCGCCGCGCACACCAGCGCGTCCAGCGCCGGATTCACCAGCCACGGCCACCGCCACGCCACGGATTTGGGCAGCATGGCCAGCAGCAGCGGGAACCCGGGCGGCAGACGCTGCTCACCCGCGTCCAGCATGTAGTTGTCAAGGGTCACGGGCATTCGGCGCTGCTTTCTGATCGCGCGCACGAACACCAGTTCATAGAACGCGTCGTCCCGCGCGCCGCGCGCGCCCATGCGGGGCCACGCGCGCACCAGCACGCACAGCGCCATGCCCGCGCACAATATCAATATATGCCACGCAATCTGCGCCATCGCCTCACCCGCGGACGCGATCCTTTTCCCCGCGCCGCAGTGATGCTATTATAGCGAACCCGCGCCGTTCCTGCATACGCCCGCAGTGACTTTCGCCCCCTGTCCGTGGTATCATGATCCCCGCAGCCCGATTCCGGCACAGGAGGCCATCGCCATGATAAACCCAAGGCCCGTTACTCCAGTAAAGGGCAAACCCGCGCGCACGCGCTTCCGCCGCATTCATGCCATCCCCCATTTCCATTTTGATCTGGAATGGTGGAAGAGCGAGCCGGGATACGCGCGCGATGTGGCGGACATCATGGACGCGGCCATGGACATGCTCGACGCGCATCCGGAGTTCACCTTTGTGCTGGACCAGGCCACGGCCATCAAGCCGTGGTGGGACGCGCGCCCCGAAAAGCGGGAGGCGTTGCGCGCACACATCCGCGCCGGGCGCGTGGAGTGCGTGGGCGGCACTTGGGCCGCGCCCGACGAGAACATCCCAACCGGCGAGGCGCTCATCCGGAATTTCCTGGCGGGCCGGGCGTTCTTTGAAAACGAACTCGGCGCGCGCGTGAACACGGCCTGGGAAATTGACGAATTCGGCCACCCCGCGCAGATGCCGCAAATATTCTCCGGGTGTGGATTTTCGCAGTTCGTGTTCGCCCGCGGCGTGCCCATGAACCGCCACGCGGACCACCCCGCGGATTTCGTGTGGAAGGCCCCGGACGGTTCCGGGATCCTCACGCACTGGCTGTCTGCGCATTACACAGGCCTTGTTCCACTTTTTAACCCGTTAATAAACCGTTATTTATTCATGCGTGAACTGCGCGGCCGCATGGCCCTGCAGGCGGCACAGGCGCAGTCGGACAATATGTTCCTGCCCCTGGGTACCGATTTCCAGGTTCCCGATGCCCAGTGGCTGGATTTCATAAGTGAATGGAACGGGACAGAAACGGCGAAGATGCAGTTAAGCCTTCCGGACCGGTATTTCCGCGACCTGCGCGCCGCAGCCGGGGACGCCCTGCCGCGCATCGCGGGCGAGTTCAATCCCCTGCTTACGGGCTGCTACGAGTCCCGCGAGAAAATCAAGCGCGGGTGCCGCGCCGCCCAGCATGCGATTCTGGAGGCCGAGAAGCTCGCCGCCATCTGCCACGCCAGCGGGTGGATACCGTGGCCCGTGAAAAAATTCCGCATCGCGTGGGACAATATTCTGAAAAACGACTTCCACGACACCATCTGCGGCACAGGCACGGACGCGGTGTACCGCGATTCCTTGAAGCGGTACGACGAAGCCATGGAACTGGTGGGCGGTATCAGGGACGGGGCGCTGGGCGTGATCGCGCGCCGCGCTCCGGTCACGGGCAAGGGCTGCAACATTCTGGTGTTCAACTCCCTGAACCACGAGCGCGAGGAAACCGTGTGCGCGACCCTGGACGCAAAAACAATAAACGGATTAAAGACGGGTAAGATAAAGCATCTTGCGGCTTTCGGACCGGACGGGCGGGCGGCGCCGGTGCAGGTGTGCGGGGGCAGGGCGCTGTTCCGGGCGGCAGCGCCGCAGCTCGGGTATGCCGTGTACCGCATCGCTCCCATCAGCGGAAAAAATTATGAAAAACTGGGGAATCCATTCAAAATCCAGGGGCTTTGCTTCGAGAACGGACTTGTGCGCATCTCGTTCGACGAGCGCACCGGAGCGCTGGAATCACTGTACCACATCGCCGGGAGCCGAGAAGCTCTGGACACGGCCGATGAACGGCTTGGTAACGGGCTGGTTGTGGAAGAGGATGCGGGCAACCTGTGGACTGTGCAGAAGACCGGGCGCGTGTGGTGCGACCGGGATTTCCCCGCGCCGGAGATCCGGGTCGCCGAGTCCGGGCCGGTGCGCCTGGTTGTCGAGGTAAGCGGCGCGCACCGTGGCCTGCACGCGCGGCGGCGCATTATATTGAACGCGAACAGCCCGCGCGTGGATTTCGTGACTCATATTGATTTCACGGGCCGGGATTTGCGCGTGAAGGCGCGGTTTCCTGCGGCTGGAGCGACGCGGGCGGTGTTCGAGACCCCGTTCTGCGCCACGGAACGCGGAGACGGGCACCACTGCGCCCAGAACTGGGTGGACATGGAGACGGACGGCTGCGGCCTGGCCCTGTTCAACAGCGGCAATCCGGGACACGACGCGCAAGGCAACATTCTGGACATAGTGCTCATGCGCAGCGTCTCCGCGTTTCCGGCGCGGAAGATTGCGCGGTTTGTGAAGAACAACCTGCCGGAGCTGCGGCGCAGCCTGCGCCAGGCATGGCGGCACACGGTTCAGGGCCTGGGCGTGTCGTTGGGCGAATGGGACCTGTACGAATTCCACGGCCTGATGCTGCGCGAGTGGTCCAGCGCAGGCCCGTCCCCGGACAGCCGCGGCCGTATGAATCTGCTGGACCACCTCCGGCCCCTGCTCGATGCGGACCGGCCCGCGGACTGCTGGGAGCGCGGCGCACACTCCTTCCGCTACGCCGCGCTGCCGCACAGCGGTGGATTCTCGGACGCGGCCCTGCCCCTGCAAGCGCTCGCGTTCAACACGCCCATGACCTGCGCAATCGTGAAAAAGACGACCGGTGAACTGCCAGCTCGCCACAGCTTCCTGCAAACGGGCGGCGATCCCGCCGTTCTGCTCACAGCGCTCAAGCTGCGCGAGACCGGCGGCGCGCTCATCGCGCGCG
>JAGUYV010000419.1 GCA_020061125.1 bacterium
AGGCGTTGGCCAGTGTGCAGGCCGGGGCGGATTCGCCCCAGGGGTAGGTGCGCGCCGTGGTGCCGCGCGCGGCTTTTTCCCACTCGGCTTCAGTCGGAAGGCGGCCGCCGGAGAAGTTGCAGTATGCCTCGGCGTTGCTCCAGCTCACATAAATCACCGGGTAGTTTGCATAGGCCGGGTTGCCGTAGTAGGACGGCCTGCTGTAAGAAGACGAGGACAGGGGAGCGGAGCATGCGCCCGCGGCCACGCACTGCTGATACTGGGCGTTGGTCACGGAATTTTTCATGATGCGGTATTCATTGAGATAAATCTGGCGCTGGGGCTGGGCGTCGGTCATGCAGCTCGGCTCGGCCGCGGTGCAGCCCCTGGGGAACGCTCCCCCGGGGATGGTGATCCAACCGTCGTCCGCCTTGTAGGTGCAAACGGAGGTGGTGGTTCCGGGATTCTCGCAGGTGTCAATGGTGCCGGAATTGCCGTCATTGCAGTCCGCGTTGGTGAGGCAGGCGATGGGGGTGTGAGAGCAGGAGGCGTTGGCCGCGCCCGCGTTCACGCATGAGTCCAGGGTGTAGGGATTGCCATCGTTGCAGTCGCCCGCGCTGAAGCATGCGATGATAGTCTGTTCGCAACTGGCCGCGGCGGTGCCGGGGTTGACGCAGGTGTCAATGGTGGACTTGTATCCGTCTTCGCAGTCCGCGTTGCTGATGCAGGCCACGGTCAGGTGGCTGCATGACGAGGCGGTAGTGCCGGGGTTCATGCACACATCCTGGGTGTAGGCGTTTCCATCGTTGCAGTTGGCGTCCGTGGCGCAGGCGATGGCCGTGTGCGTGCAGGCCGCGGAGGCGGTTCCGGGGCTGGAGCAGGCGTCCAGGGTGAGATCGTTGCCGTCGCTGCATTCGGAGTCCGTGATGCAGGCCACGGCCGTGTAGGAGCAGGCTGCGGAGGCGGCGCCGGCGTTGTTGCAGGTGTCGGCGGTGTAAGCGTCCTGGTCGTCACAGTCCGCGTTCGTGGAGCACAGGGCCGGGGTGTAGACGCACACCGCGGTTTCCGTGCCCGCTGCCGAGCAGGTGTCCACTGTGGCGGCATCGCCGTCATCGCAGTGGGTATCGGCCGTGCAGGACACGCAGACCGCCGCGGCCGTTCCACCGTTCACGCAGTAGCCGCCGCCGCAGTCCGCGTCCGTGCTGCATTCCGTTCCCTGCGGGGTGTGTTCGCACACCGCCGTGGCCTGGCCGGGATTCATGCACGAGTCCGCAGTGTCCGCGTCGCCGTCGTCGCAGTCCGTGTCCGCGCAGCAGGCCGGGGCCGCTTCGTCGTAGCCCATCATCACGACCACATTCCACACGGCCCGCGCTTTTTTGATGTTGCGAGAAGTGCGGATCATCTTGTATCCGGATTTCACGGCCGTGACGCTTCGCTGCGCGCCGTAGGGCACATTGCTGAAGTAGGCGTTGCCTTTGGCGTCCGTAGTCTGCGTCTGGGAATAGCCGTCCGCGGTGAAGGTGACCGTGGCGTCCTGCAGGGGGCCGCCGCTGCCCTGAATGCCAACTACATGGACCCGCACGCAGTGCGTGCCGCGTCCGCTGCGGCAGCGTTTGCGCCAGTTCTTATCCGTGTTCTGTTTCCAGTAGTTGATGAATCCCCGGACCGTGTGGTCGAACCCGTGGCCGTGGCCCTGGGCGGTCATGCCGCCGGACACCTGCGTGCTGGCTGTGCAGGCCATGACGGGCGGCTGAACCGGCGCGGGTTCCGCGGGCGGGGCCGGGGCGGGGATGGAGATCTCGATGGCGTTTTCGACCGTGTCCTGCACCTGGCCGCCGCCGGGGGTGTTGTGGACAATTTGCTTGAATTCGTCGTTGACCTGCTGCTGCTGGCCCGTGGTCACATCAAGGAGATCCACGACCGGCGCGGGCTGCGTCTGGTCCATGGTGAGCGCAGCCTGCATGTGCGAGAGCAGGGCTTCGAGAGCTTCGGGACTGATGTCCGCGCCGCGAATGGCGCCGTTGCCGCGCGCTCTGGCTTCGAGCACGATGCCGCGCATGCCCTCAACCACTAGAGTGGTGGATGCATCCAGGGCCACGCCGCTTTTCTCGCGCCTCGCCTTGTCCTCGTCAGAGAACAGGACCACGGTTTTGACCGAGAACACGCGGGTCTGGCCGTTGACCGTGAACTCCCGGCTTGCCGCGAGCACGATGTTCCTGCGGGCCGGAACCACCAGAGAAAACGAGCCGTCCGCGGCCGTTTCCGCGCTCAAGCCCTGGATGGGAACCAGTTCTCCGTTTTCATCCACTTCGCAGGGGATCACGGTTGCGCCCAGAATGGGCAGGTCGCGGCCCGTGGCGTTGAGAGCAGAGCGGGCGCCCATGCGCGGTTCGCCGGACAGCTCGGCGGGGCCGTACACCACGCCCTTGAGCGCCACGACTTCCTCGTCCGCGGCTGCGGACAAGGTCTCCGGGACTGCCGGTGAGGGAGTGGTTCCGCCGCCTCCGCCGCAGCCAGCTTGCAGCGCGGCGAGGGCGCACAAAATCAGCCCCAGAAGGGCTTTTTTCGTGGAATAATGTGCTGTGATTATGGCGGGGATGGGGAGCCGGGCCGATGCGCGGCGCGCGCTGTTAGGTTCAGTTGTACCTGACCCGTTATCATCGCTGCGCCGTTTCATCAAACTCGCCTCCCTGTTGTCTGTGTTCCCCATGCACCTTGCCGTTAAACACGATTTACAGAAAATCCGATCAAGGCATGCGCTGTTTGACCCCGTCCCGGCAGTCCCATGCTGCTTCATAAGGCTTGACTTTCCACGGCATTTCATGTCATGCTGTCATATATATTGGTTCAACCAATATGCGGAAAGGGCGGTAGAAAATGGCGAAACCGGATGCAGACAACAAGGAACGAAACGGCGGGACCGGGGACCAGGCGGCGCGCAACCGCGTGTCCGATCAGGTGCTTGCGCAGCTTGTGTCCATGATCGTGAGCGGCGAATGCGCGCCCGGACAAAAACTGCCGCCCGAGCGCGCGCTCGCCGAGCGGCTCGGGGTGAATCGCACCACGCTGCGCGAGGCCCTGCGCAGACTCGAAAGCATGGGTCTCATCGCCGTGCGCCAGGGCGGCGGCATCACCGTGCAGAACCCCGCCGAGTGCGCCACGCTCGAATATGCGGCGTTTCTCGTGCCGCAGGAACTCGCGGATGCGGACATGATTCTTAGCTTGGAACAGGCGCGCCGCGTGTTCGCGCTTCAAGCGGTCCGGCTGGCCGCGGAGCGCATCACGGATGAAGGCGCGGTGAGTCTCCACAAAATTATCGATGATTTCCCCGGCGCTCCGGATCAGGACCTGCTATCGGGGCAATGGGATTTCCGCCTATTGTCGGAAATCGCGCGCCTGTCAGGAAACATGGCGTTCGTATGTTATTTGAACACGATCCGAGACACATTCGGCACGATGCGGCTCGTGTATTCCGGCATAAGCGGCGAGCGGCTCAAAGCCCTGGCCGCGCTGTGCGCTAAAATGGCGCGCGCCATTGCCGCGGGCAAGAAAAAGAAATCCGTGAAACTCGCGGACCTGTTTCTCCAAGAACAGGCTGCGGCCCTGGCCGTATCGCTCAAATCCGCGGCCGCGGGCAAGCGGCAATAGATTTATAAGGAATCCATTTTTTCATAGAATAAAAACAGGATGCGCAAAGCACGCGCGGGCGGAGGCCGGTTCATGCGGGACAATGCGGTTCAGCCGGATTTCGGCATCGTGTTCGACATCCAGCATTATGCCGTGTACGATGGTCCGGGCATCCGCACCTGCATTTTTTTCAAGGGATGCCCCCTGCGGTGCGCGTGGTGCCACAATCCCGAGTCGCAGAAACTCAAGCCAGAGGTCTCGTATTTCAAGGACCGCTGCACCGCGTGCGGGGCATGCGTGGAGGCGTGTCCCAACCGCGCGATCCGGCTTGTCAAAGGCCGGGTGTCGCGCGACGCGGACCGGTGCTCGGTGTGCGGGGCCTGCGCGGACGCATGCTTGAGCCACGCCACGCAAATCATGGGGCGGCGCATGACCGTGGACGAAATCGTGGAAACCGTTGCGCGCGATAAGCCCTTTTACGACAACTCCGGCGGCGGCGTCACCATTTCCGGCGGCGAAGCAACCGCCCAGCATGAATTCCTGTTCTCGCTCTTGCGCGCTCTGCGGGATCATGAAATCCACACCGCGCTCGAAACCTGCGGTTTTTTCCGATCCGACATTATTGAAGATCTCTGCGACCTGGTGAATTTGTTTCTGTTCGATTTCAAGCATTCGGACAACGACGAACACACCCGGCTCACGGGCGTTGGCAATGTCAGCATCATCCAGAACTTCCGCGCCCTTCTAGAGCGCGCGGGCGCGGCGCGCGTGCTGCCGCGCGTGCCCCTGATTCCGGGCGCAAACACGCACCCGCAAGCCATTGAGGGCATCATCCGCATACTGACCAGTTCGGGCTACCGGGGCGCGGCGCACCTTATGCCCTACAATTCCATGGCGCGCACAAAATGGGAAAAAATCGGCAGGGGCCGCGAATACACGGATTTCGGCGCGCTGCCTCCCGAAGACATCGATCGCATTTCCGCACAGTTCGCCGCGGCCGGATTTACGACACTGGTGAACCATTAGGCCGGAAAGGTCCAACCAAAATGAACGGCGCGTTCAGATTTGCGGGAATGCCGGAGATCGTGTTCGGGCGCGGCCGGTTCCGGAGCGCTGTGGACATTGCGCGCGGATTCGGCGAAACCGCGCTGCTAGTCACGGGCCGCGGCTCTTATAAAACGCTCGGCTGCTGGGACGAGTTCGCGGCGTCCCTGGACGCCTCTGGCATGACCTGGGCGCAAGTAACCGTGGGCGGCGAACCGTCGCCGGAAATCATTGATGAGGCCGTGACCGCGCACCGGGATTTGCGGCCGTCCGTGGTCGTGGCCGTTGGCGGAGGCAGCGTCGTGGACGCGGGAAAAGCCATCTCCGCCATGATGCGCCACGAGGGGTCCGTGACGGACTATCTCGAAGGCGTGGGCGTGCGCGAACCCACGGGCGCCAAGGTTCCGTTCGTGGCCGTGCCCACCACATCGGGCACGGGCAGCGAGGCCACGCGAAACGCGGTCATTAGCCGCGTGGGGCCGGGCGGGTTCAAGAAATCGCTCCGGCACCACAATTTCGTGCCGGACATCGCGCTCATTGACCCGGACCTCATGGTCACATGCCCCCGTGACATCACGGCCGCATGCGGCATGGATGCATTCACGCAACTGCTGGAAAGCTTCGTCTCGACCCAGGCCTCGGCCATGACGGACGCGCTGGCGTTCAGCGGCATGCAGGCCGCGCGGGACAGCCTCGAAGCCGTGTGCGGCGAAGGTACCTATGTGCGCTACGGAGGCAAAGATCCTTATTTGGCAAGGGTCAGGCTCATAGCGACTACGGAACTGAATCCCTCCGAAATCACGCGGAAAAGACATCCTTTACTTCATTCTCTCTTGCAGCGGTCAGTTGTTATACCTCCTTTGAGAAAGCGCCGAAGAGAAATACCAGGACTGGTTGAACATTACATAAGCCAATACTGTCAGGAACTCCGCAAACAAATCGTTGAAATCCCGAGCGAGACTCTGAAGACTCTGGTTACCTACTCTTGGCCCGGCAATGATATAGAGCTTTCCACAACTCTGAAAAGAGCAGTGCTCGTGTCAGAAGGCGAAGTACTTCGACCGCAAGACATCTATTTCGATTTGAAG
>JAGUYV010000130.1 GCA_020061125.1 bacterium
ATGTCGCGCGCCGCGCGCGCCACCTCCTGCAGCAGCGCGATGGCGGCCTGGGCTTCGGCGTCCGGCTCGAAGGGAACGCTTGGGAAACCCGCTTCAAGAATCGAGCCGCTCGAACCGGGCAGGCTGCTCCAGATTTCCTCGGTGATGAACGGCATGTACGGGTGGAGCAGGGACAGGCTCCATTTAAGCACGGAATGGAGAATGGTTTCCGTGGCCGCGCGCGCGGGGGCGTCGTCGCCGCGCAGGGGCGCTTTGGCCATCTCGATGTACCAGTCGCAGAAGTCGTGCCAGATGAACTGGAAAATGGCCTGGGCCGCTTCGTTGAGATCGTAGCCCGCCATGAGGCTTCGCGCCTGGTCCGTGATTTCCCGCGCGCGGGACAGAATCCACCGGTCCTTGACATCCAGGGCCGCGGGGTCGAGTTGCGAAATGTCAAGGCACGAAGGTTCGGGCGCGGACATGAGGATGAACCGCGCGGCGTTCCACAGCTTGTTGCAGAAGTTGCGCGAGGCGCGGAACCGCTCGTCGCCCACATTCACATCCTGGCCCATGGAACCCTGGCTCACGAAGGTGAAGCGCAGGGCGTCGGCTCCGTACTGTCCGATGATGTCCAGCGGGTCCATGACATTGCCCAGGGACTTGCTCATTTTCTTGCCGGTTTCGTCGCGCACCAGACCGTGGATGAACACATCGTGGAACGGCACATCGTTGCCAAAGCGCATTCCGAAGAACATCATGCGCGCCACCCAGAAGAAGATGATGTCGAACCCGGTCACGAGCACCGAGGTCGGGTAATATGCGGCCAGGTCTTTTGTCTGGTTGGGCCAGCCCAGGGTGGACAGGGGCCAGAGGCCCGAGCTGAACCAGGTGTCGAGCACATCCGGGTCCTGGGCCACATTCTCCGATCCGCAATGCTGGCATTTTGTGACATCCTCTATGGCGCAGGACTGCTTGCCGCAGTCCTGGCAGGTCCACACGGGGATGCGGTGTCCCCACCAGAGCTGTCGCGAGATGCACCAGTCGCGGATGTTTTCGAGCCAGTCGTTGTAGACCTTGGTCCAGCGCGCAGGCACGAAGCGGGTGCGGCCGTCGGCCACGGCCTGGAGCGCGGGCGCGGCCAGGCTTTTCATGTCCACGAACCACTGGAGGCTCACGAACGGCTCGATGGTCACGCTGCACCGGTAGCAGTGGCCCACGGAATGCGTGTAGGGTTCTTTCTTGATCAGCAGGCCCGCGGCTTCGAGGTCCTTGACAATCTGCTTGCGGCACGCGAAGCGGTCCATGCCCGCGTACGCCGGGTAGTCGTCCGTGATGATGCCCTCGTCGGTCATCATCACGATTTGATCGAGGCCGTGCTTGCGGCCCAGTTCGAAGTCGTTGGGGTCGTGCGCGGGCGTGACCTTGAGCGCGCCCGAGCCGAAGTCCTTGTCCACATACTCGTCGGTGATGAGCGGCATCTCGCGGTTCACCAGCGGGAGCAGGATCTTTTTGCCGTGCAGGTGCGCGTAGCGCTCGTCGTCCGGGTGAACGGCCACGGCGCTGTCGCCGAGCATGGTCTCGGGCCTGGTGGTGGCGATCTCGATGAACTCGTCCGAGCCGGCCACCGGATACTTGATGTGGTACCACGCGCCGTCTTCATCCTGGTACTCGACCTCGATGTCGGACAGCGCGGTTTTGCAGCGCGGGCACCAGTTGATGATGCGCGAGGCCTGGTAGATCAGGCCCTGGTCGAAAAGTTCCTTGAACGCCGTGCGCACGGCCAGCGAGCACTGCTCGTCCATGGTGAAGCGCTCGCGGTCCCAGTCCACGGACACTCCGAGTTTTTTGAGCTGGTTGCGGATGGTGCCGCCGGATTTTTCCTTCCACTGCCACACGCGTTCCACGAATTTCTCGCGTCCGAGGTCGTGGCGGGACAGGTTTTCGGCCATGAGCTGTTTTTCCACCACATTCTGGGTGGCGATGCCCGCATGGTCCGAGCCGGGCACCCACAGGCAGTCGTGCCCGAGCAGCTTGTGATAGCGCCACAGGATGTCCTGGAGCGTATTGTTGAGCGCGTGGCCCATGTGCAGCACGCCCGTTACATTGGGCGGCGGAATAACCATGCAGAAGCGCGGGGCGTCGCGGTCCGGGTCCGGCGCGAATACGCCATTCTCGACCCAGTACCGGTACCATTTTTCCTCATAGGACTCGGGATCGCTGCGTTTGGCAAGCCGTGTCTCATCCACGGCGTTCTGTGATGTGTCCGGCATTTCCATGACCTCCGCAAAGCCGCGCCCATGCTAAAACCGCGGCTTCGCCGCTTTTATAGAATCAACTTCCATTATATATAGCGGATTTTGCAGCCCCAACAAAAAATGCGGCTTGCGAGACAGCGGAAACACGGCAACACAAGTTCCGTGAAGCGTGGCAGGGAACAAACATGTTTGCACGAAGAGAACGCAGGCATGGGTCGCGGGTCTGTTGAAAAATTCAAAAAGCTGCTCCAAATGCAAGAGAGCAGTTAAACAGGGACTGGGAACGCGGCGGCTTTTCGCGTGCCTGTACCTGTTTTTTACGGCCGCCCAGGTTTTTCGTCCCCGCGCTTCTTCATCAAACTCGCTAATGAAAAAATCCTTTTGATGAAGCGAATTTTTATTTGAGAAAATTATTTTCAGAAAACGCTAAAGTTTTAAGAAACCGTGGCCGATAAGATCATCGAGTTGAAGTTAGTGTTGCCGATTGCAACACCCTAGAGGAAAGCCGCCTTGCCCGAGGCGGCTTTTTTCGCATTCTGCGGCAGGATGCGAAAAGAATGATAGAAAGGGCGTTTTTCGACACGGAGAACACGGAGGCGCGGAGAGCACGGGGGATATGAGAATCCGCAAGCGTTTTTTTTTCTCCGTGGCGACTGTGCCTCCGCACTCTCCGTGTCAATCATTTCGCCAGCCGCCACCTCGTGTCCCACCGCCCATTACAACAAATTTACAGTGAATCACGGCGTATACATCACGCGCGGGGTGAGGTTTGCGGGCGTTTTGCGCACCGGGTTGCCTCATATTCCGACGCGCGTGCGCCGGAGCTATTGAAAAACTCGTGCAAAGCACATAATATATGGAACATTCAGCGGACCAGAGCATGGACCACGGCGCATGCGAAAGGGGCAACCCGCAATGTCCGGTTGGCGTGAGTTTAAGAAGAAAGAGGAAGAAGAACGCAAAAAGGCCGAGGAGCAGGGGCGTTTCTGGCGGCGTATCGGGTACTTCACGGGCATTCCGGCTATGTTCTTCGCCTTCGGCGCCGCGGGCTTTCTAGTGGGAACCCTGCTCGAACGGCGGTTTCACACCAACGGAATCCTCATGGCGGTTTCCGTTCTGTTTTTCATGATCGGGGCGTTTCGTGAAATATTTACCATGATCAAGCGCCTGTGACCGCTCAAATAGAAAAAATGGCTTGAATAAATGAAAAAAACAGAAAAAGACAGCGGCGTTATAAAAAAAAATACACTTGACAATTCCGTATCAAAATATATAATCTCATCTTCGTGCGGCCTGATACCAGTTATCGCCATCGCGCTCTATCTGGCGGGGGACAGGTTGCCCAGGCGGTTTTTGGAAGGATTTCTGGCCGGGTCCATAGCGGGGCTGGCCAATCTGGTTTTTTTGAGCATGATTATTAAAGCGATCGTGAACACAGAAGGCGTGAACAAGCGGGCGGCGGTGACCGGGTTCCTCGGAATCAACGCGAGCCTGTTTGCGCTTTTGTATCCGGCCTACATGCAGTGGGTGAACATCCCGGCCCTGGCCATGGGGTTCACCCTGGTTCTGTGCGTGCTGCTGGCCGGCGCATATGTTGCGATCAAGAAGAAAGGGTAGCGGGCGTTATGCACAGCAGACGAACTTCTGGCATATGCAGCATCCTTGCCTCCCTGGCGCTGACCCTGGTTCTGGCGCTGCCGGTTCTGGCCGAGTCCGGCCACGGCGACGCGCACGGCGCGCCTGCGGCTCACGGCGAACAGGCCGCGG
>JAGUYV010000133.1 GCA_020061125.1 bacterium
CACGCACCGTGCGTAGTTATTGATGCGGATGGCGTCGCCCTGCGGACCTTTGCCAACGGGGTGATCCGAGGGGTCGCCAGCCTTGGGGTCGCTGCGCTGCGCGCCCGCGCCGTGCACATCCATCCACTGCCCGCGCATGTAGCCCAGAGCGCGGCCAAAGGCGATGTACGCGGCCCGCGCACCGCCCTGGCCCTGGCTCACATGCGTGGTCGAGGTCCAGTAGAATCCCCAGTCGTTCTGTCCCTTTTCATTGGTGAACGATGTAGCGCGGAACAAGGGATCCAGAGCGGGAGAGCCGGAGCTTGCGGGCGAGCGCGAGTAGTCTGCAATGCTCTGCAATTCCTTTGCATTGGGAAGTCTCCAGTCGCCGTGCCCGGCGAGGTCCAGGGTTTCGCAATAGGACAGCGCTTCGGCCCAGTTCATGGCCATGCCGCTGTCCTCCTGCTGCCAGGTCAGCCCGGTGGCGCGGTCCGCGACCGTGCCGTCGCCGTTGTCCATGAAATCGTTGACGCCGTAGTTCTTGTTGCCGCGCACATGATGCACGAAAAAGGTTTTCTCGCCCCGGCCGGGCATGACCGTGCCATAGCCCTTGATCCGGCCGTCCGCGAAGTTCACCCCGAACATGGTTTGGGGAACCTCGCGGCTCACATACAGATTCGTTGACACGAATTGCGAGTCAATGTTGCGTTCGCCAGCGGATGTGTCGCCGTAGCTGAATTCAAAATAATCCGTGTCAATGAAAGGAATGAGACCGGCATGGCTTTCTGACTCGATCATGGGATCCAGTCCATTGAATTGAATGAGCGAAAACAACTCCTTGATGGTGGGAAGGCGCCAGTCGTCGTAGCCCGCGAGACGGAAGGACGACACGCCCTGAACCGCCTGTGCGTAGGTCATCTTTTCTCCCGGGTCCTTCTGCCACATGAGTCCGGTGACATTGTCCGTGACGGTGCCGTCTCCGTTGTCCGTGTACGAGGGTTGCGCGTCCGCGTATTGCGCATCCTGTCCGGAAAGCGCGCCGCCCGCGTCCGCGCAGGGCATCCAGTCCGTTTCCGAATAGCACGACAACTGGCCGGTGTCCACGATGGGATAGGTCAAAGAGGAAGAGGGCAATGCGCCCGAGGGATTCTGCGCGCTGGTCCTGCGGGGGCTGCATCCCGCGGCCAGGATGGCGCTGATAAGAACTGCCCGCAGCAATTTCATTCGCAACATGGCATGATTTCCTCCCGTTTGCTTATGTTGAACGGTTGGATGCTTATCGCCGGAAAATGTCACGGCGATTTTCAAAAAGCCGGGAAGAAAGCGGGCGCGGTGCGAGTGCGTGATAGCCGCGCGGTCAGGGCTGTGTCCGGCCTGATTCCTGCATGGGCGGGATGCACAGATTTTCGCCGCGCGCGCCTGTGCCGCACCGGCCCGTGTGCCGCTCGCCATGGATGGTGAACGAGCAATCCGCTCCGGCCGGTTTCCCCTCGCAGGCGTCCAGGACTTCCTGCGGCGGCCCCTGTTGACCATGAGGATGGCCCGCGGGCTGCGGCCACCGCACGAACTTCTTTTCAAACAGTTCTTTCTGCTCATCCGTAAGGATTCCCATGGTCTCCCGGGACAGTTCCGCATCCAGTGTGTCGAATTCTTTTTTGATGTCCGCTCGAACGGTTTCGAATTTTGTTTTGTAACGCTCGAGGATGGCGAAAAGTTCCTTTTGCTGATTTTCGTCGAGAGACAGCTCCGAGGCCATCTGTTTTGCGATGCGCTCCAGGGGATCGAAAGCGTTGGGGCCGGGGCCGCCGTGTTGGCCCGGTGCAGGCGGCTGCGCGGGTCGGTTCTGCGGCTGCACCGCGGAGCGCGGCGCCAGGACCGTGCGCTCCAGAACCACTCCCCCCAGAACTCCGGTCACAAGAAAGAGCACAAGTGTGCTTGCGAAGATCCATTTGGTTTTGCTGTCCATGATTCAAGCCCCCGCCTGATCAATTTGTTTGAAAAAGGTTCTGCAGATGCGAGTCCAGAGCCGCGTCGCCGTCGTCTGCCAGAAGCGCCGCATCTTCGGGCGCAAGGCTGCGCGCCAGCAGGCTTTGGCCGGGCGCTTCAACAGCGGCCGGTTGCGCGGAGGAGCGGACGGGAATTTCCGCCGCGGGTTTTGGCCGGGAGAAAAACAGACCGAGAATCAAAACCGCGCACGCGGCCAGAGCCGCAGGCGCAAGGGTCCGCTGCCAGCGGCGCACGAACGCCCATCGCAGATCCGGAGCGCCGAGATCCTCGCGCCGTCTGATTCCATTCATGATCCGCTCGTTCAACCCTGCAAGGGGCTGCTCCGCGCCCAGGGCCGCGGCCAACTCGCGGATGCCGCTGGCCTGCCGCGCAATCTCCCGGCACTGTTCGCAGCTCTGCATGTGCGCCTCGAACTCTTCCCGCTCACTGGCCGACAGCGCGCCCATGCAGTGCAGATGCGCCATTTCCTCAAACCGGCACTTGTTCATGACTCCCACCCCCCGCCGTTTTCCGGCGACAGTTCCTTGCGCAGCATCTTCATGGCCCGGTACAGGCGCATGCGCGCCACTCCGTTGGAGATGCCCATGATTTTCGAGATCTCCTCGTGCGAGTATCCTTCCACCACATTGAGAACGAACGGCGCGCGGTAGGGCAGGGGCAGCTTGAGGATCGCGCGCCGGATGCGTTCCATGCTCTCTCTGGCCATGAACTGCGCTTCGGCGCTGCCCCCGCGCGCAACGCCGCCCGCGGCCTCGCGCTCCTCGTAGTCCATGCTTTGCTCCACTCTCGGGCGTCTCATTTTCTTCCTCACGGCGTCCGCAGCCACATTCATCGCAATCCGGTACAGCCAGGTCGAGATGTCCGAATCCCCCCGGAACCGGGGCAGGGATTTGCAGGCGTTGTAAAAGACCTCCTGCGTGAGTTCCTCGGCATCCTGCGCGTTGCCCGTGAGACGGTGCAGCACATTGTAGATGCGCGCGCTGTTCTGTTTCACGATGCTGTCGAAGTCCAGCTCCGGCCCGCGGGAATGAACGGTTGCGCTGCTCGCGCTGTTTTCAGAACGGTCCGCCATGGCCCTCATTCTAACATCTGCGGTCTTGAAGCGCTCCGGGCGGCGGATTATGTCCGCGGCTCTGTCCGGCTCCCTCATGCTTGCGGGCACGGATTCCCGTCCCTGTATCCGTTCAGACGCACGCTTCGCGGATTTGTCACGCGGAATGAAAAAAAACCGGCCGGGCGGCTGCGCCCGGCCGGGGCAAGCGCATCATTCAGACTGCTTTACATTTTCGAGAATGTCCGAGAGGACATTGTGAATCGCGCCCGCATCCAGGCGCGACATTGCGGGCATGGGACTGCCCATTCCCTGGGCGTATGCCGCGGCGCCGGTTTGCATGGGGGGCGGCGCCTGGAAGATTGACACATCGCCCGTGTCCGCGGCGTAAGCGAACCGCGCCGCAAGATTGTTCAGCAGCGTGGCCGCGCTGCTGCTGGAGCTGTCCGCGCCCGCGGTTTTAAACGCGTCCGCAACGCTGTTCAGAAGGCTCTCGAACAGGTCCGGCGCCTGCGTCTGCAACTGCTGCATCTGTGAAATGAAGTTGGCGGGTCCGTTCATTGCCTGGCCCGGCTGCACGCCCGGCATTGCCATGCCCTGCATCTGCCCCTGCGTGGGCGGCGGGCCGAAGGCCGAGAGATTGCCGTCTTCCGCGGCCTGTGAGAATTTCCCGGCAAGCATCTGCAAATGACCCGATGCCGCACCGCCGCCCATTTGCGCCGCCGCGTCTTCGAGCTGCGCCGCGATGTCCGACGCCGTTTGCGCAAAGGCGTCCGGGTCTGTCTCCTGCAGCCCGCGCAGATGTTCCATCAACTGATGCGCCGGGCTTCCCGGAGGCGCCGGAGGCAGTTGAAAGTCCTGTCCGGTTCCGCCGGTTTGCCGGGCCTGCGCATTCTGCTGTCCCGGCATCGCGGGCATGGGCGCGAACGCCATGCCCGTTCCGCTGATTCCTGTAATCGTCACCCGTATCATCCCCTTTCGATTTTGTCCGCCGATTGCTGCGCCCCTGTTGAGTCTTTGCGTGCTTTGTCGTTCCATCGCCGGATTTGTTACACAATTCCCAATATTCAGGGCTATTGCGGACGGCATGGAGCCGTTTCAAAGGGAATGAAGAATCTTTCTATGAAAAACCATCAAAATTTGAATATCATGGATTTATTTCAAACAAATATGTCAAAATAAGATACATTATGTTTGTAAAAAAATTCTCAAGCGGTCTTAATTTTCGAAGCCAGATTCCGATATATGAATAACAAATGCAGCGGACGACACGGAGGTTGTCTTTACCGGAACGCTTGAACTCACGGATGATGAAGAGTGGTCCGAATATTAGAAGGTGAATGGCATGGGAGTCCAGGGAGCGTCAATGAGTTACATGGAAGCGGTGCTTGAAAACGCGAAACAGAAGCAAAGCCGTGTGCTGCTGGATCTGATGAATATCCAACGCACATCGGTGGAGATTCAGGGCAAGCCGCTTCGCCCCATCGGTCCGTCCGGCAACACGGTGGATGTATTCGCGTAAGCCCAGTTTCCGCGCGGTTCGCCACCGGCGCGCCGCATCATGGATTCATGCCTCAACCCGCCCGTGGCGGGTTTTTGCTTTTTGGGGATTATTTTTTGTCGCGCGATGCGCGCAGCGCCCTGGCGGCGAGCAGCAGCGGGCG
>JAGUYV010000440.1 GCA_020061125.1 bacterium
GGATCTGCTCATACGCGGCCGGGTGCAGGCAGCCCCGCACATGCGCGGGCGCGTCTGCATCCTCAATGGTGATGGTTCCGTCAACATCCGTGGCGCAAAGGCGCAGATCCGCGCTCCACGATTTCATCAGCGCCCGGCCCGCGGCCGTGTCCAGCGCCACGGGCCGCGGCCCGATCTGGGTTCTGTTTTTCTTGTCTGTTTTCATGCCCTTTGCGGACCGGCCCGCAGGCCTCCGCGCCTCCCGGAATTTGCGCGGCGCAAACCGCTGCATTATAGTATCATAACCGCATCGCCGCCGGAGAGGAGACCGCATTGAACAAAGCCGCAGCCCTGCTGTTGTGTCTGCTTGTTTTGCTTTCGGGCGCGCCCGCGCCGTGCGCGGACGCCAAACCCGCGTGCCAGGCGCCGGGCGAACGCGCGCCCTCTTTTGAATTCAAGGACCAGTACGGGAAGGATGCGGCTCTGGAGGATTTCAAAGGCCTGCCCCTGGCGCTGGTGTATGGAGACCGCGAGAGCGGCGAGCGCAGCACCGCGCTGGGCAAGAGCCTCAACGCGCGATACAACACCGGCCCGGACGGCAAGGCGCTGCAACGGCTGCGCATCGTGCCTGTGGCCCACCTGGGCGCGGTGCCCGAGCCTCTGCGCGGCGCGGCCCTCAAGATCATCCTCGAACTGTCAAAAAAGAAGAATCTGCCGCCCCTGCTTCTTGACTGGGACGCGTTGCTGGAAAAGCAATACGGCTACACGCCCAAAACCACGAATGTGTACATCGTGGACGCCGAGGGCCGGCTGGCCGCCTGCGCCGCGCTCGTCAAAAAGCAGGATTACGACACCCTGTTCCGCAAACTGGACGCGCTGGTCCCGCCGCCGAAAAAATGATACGCGCTGGGTGGCCACGCCGGGAGCGCGGGCGTCCCGCCCGCGTGTTTATTCGACAGCCTGCCATCTTCGCGCGGGCAAGATGCCCGCGCTCCCGGGCTTCATGATGCGCGCAAATACAACGGTATGATTGCCTGGTTTTGTCCTGCAACTTTGGAATGTTATTCGTTTTTTTGTCTTGTTCGGTTTTTTCGCCGCACCGTATCAATGGCCTTGTCAGCCCGAGTGCGGGAGGCGGCAGCCGTGCAGGTGGTCCGTGCGGTTGGATTCCTCGAGGCGCCAGGCGCCCGCGCCGCCGCGCAGCACGAAGATGCCGCCCAGCTCAATGCGGCAGTCCGCGAATTCCTCCACGGGTCTGTTCAGCAATCCCGCGAGCGCGCCCTTGATCACGCCCTTGTGCAGCACGGCCAGGGTGCGCCCGGGCCGCGGATCCAGAATCTCCCGCGCGGCTGCGGCTACGCGCGTGAAAAATTCTTTTTTGCAGTCTCCACCCGGAAACCGGAAATCCGCGCCCTGTGCGCGCCATGCGCTGTAGTTGCCGGGATCACGCTTACGAGCCTGGTCCAGGGACCACCCCTCCCAGTCCCCAAAATCAATCTCCGTGAATTCCGGCCGGATTTCGGGCTGCGGGGCGCGCCCCTGCATGATGATGCGGGCGCTTTCGAGCGACCGTGACAGCGGGCTTGCGAACACAGCTTCAAACGCCACGCCCGCCAGGGCGCTGGCCGCGCACCGCATCTGCCGCCGCCCGGTTTCGCTCAATGCAATGTCGGTGCGCCCGAAAAGATGCACCGCTGAATCGCCCGTGGTTTCTCCGTGGCGCACAAGATAAATTTCCGGTTCCGCCATGCCAGACCTCTTTCCCGGCGCGCGGCGCCGGCAACCCATTGTAATGCGCGCGGGGCCATGCCATCAACCGCGGACCGCCGCGGTTTGCGTTGACGCGCGGGGCCGGATTTCATATTCTGTTTGTGAAGCAAAAAGGCTGCGGCGGCAAGGGCAATCATGGCGAACTACACCATACCTGAAAAATACCGCATGGGCGCGCTGCCCGGGGGCGCTCCGCATGGCGCGCTTACCCTGCAGTGGTTCGGCACCGCCGCGTTCAGACTCACTTTCAAGGACACGGTTCTGCTCATAGACCCCTATGTGACCCGCGCGGGCCTGTTCCGCATCATGTTTCTGCGCCTGTTCGTGAACGAGGCCCTGTGCCGCGAACTGTTCCCGCGCGCGGACCACATCATCGTGGGCCACAGCCACTGCGACCATGTTCTGGATGTGCCGCACATCGCCCGGGAGACCGGCGCCGTGGTGCACGGCTCCACATCCACGGCCGCGGTGTGCCGCGGCGCGGATCTGCCGGACCCGCAGATTCACGAAGCCGACACATGGCGGCCATACGAGATCGGGGACTTCCGCGTGACCTTTGTTCCCAGCAAGCACAGCAAAGTGGTGCTGAACCGGGTGCCGTATCCCGGCCACATCACCGGCGCGCCGCGGCCGCCGCTCAAAACGCGCGACTACAAGCACGGCGACACCTATATGCTTCTGGTGGAAGCGGGGGGCATGCGCATCCTGCACCTGGGCAGCGCGGATTTCCACGACGAAGAACTTGAGCGCGTCGGTCCCGTGGACATCTTTCTCATGGGCCTGGCCGGGCGCGGCAGCACGGAAAATTTCATGCCGCGGGTCATGGCCCACACGCGGCCCCGGTATCTCATCCCCCAGCATTTTGACAACTTTTTCTCTCCGTTCCGCAAAGGGCTGAAACTGAACCACGGCGTGGCCCTGGACTCGTTCTTCGAAGAAGCCGCGCAGGTATGCCCTGATTCGCAAATCATCATGCCGGACATACTGGACGGCGCCGCATTCGATCCGCAAACCGGAACGCGCATTTTCTGAAAACCAGATACACGCCCACGCCTTCGTGGCCGTGCGCAATCAATGATATTCCTGAAAGCGGGAATGCAGGGGTTTTGCTGTTCAGAGACCGTCTTCCACGGTGTCGGCCAGCCTGATGCGGCCGTCGAGGTTCACGAGCTTGATCATGCTGCGCACATTCTTGCGCGGGCAGGCCAGCACCAGATCCACGCCCTGCTGGTTTGCGGCTTTCCACAGCCGTGTGATTGCTCCCAGGCCCACGCTGTCCACATGCGGCACTTCCGAGATGTCCAGAATGATAGGGCTGCGGCCCTGGCCGAACGAGGCGTTGAACGCGGTTTCCAGTTCCTTGTAGCTCTGGAAATCCAGGTCTCCCTTGAGTTCGATGATGCCTGCATTGTCTCTGGCGGCGATTTTGACTTCCATGCGCGTGACCGTCTCTCGTAGGTTTGTGGAAATTATAGCACAAGTGTGTGATCGGGAAAGGGCGCGCGCCGTGAAATTTCCGGGCGCGTGCGCGGGGCCTCGTCAATCGAGGCCGACATTGCAGAACGCGTAGCGGTTGCGCGAGGCCTGGGCCTGCTGGGGCTGCA
The DNA here is from genome assembly GCA_020061125.1 of bacterium. Classification (GTDB taxonomy): domain Bacteria; phylum UBP15; class UBA6099; order UBA6099; family DSWB01; genus DSWB01. Next base: position 3,354 of record JAGUYV010000440.1, read on the forward strand.
TTTTAAGGACCTGCTGCCACTCGCCGCAGGCCTGTTCGGTTCTGCCCTGGTCCATGAGGGCGCAGCCCAGGGTGTTGTGCACGGTGGGGTTTTCCTGGTCTCGGGTGAGGGCGAGGATCAGGAACCGCTCGGCGGACTTGGCGTCGCCCATGCGGTAGTAAGCGGCGGCGATGTTGTTGAGGATTTCCGGGTGGTTGGGGTTCACGCGCAGGGCGTCCTCGAAGGTTTCGAGTGCGGCGGCGTGCCGGCCCTGGTTGAGCAGGTCCACGCCCGTGTCGTTGTGCTTGAGCATGGGGTTGCGGAACAGTGCGAAACTGCAGTGGAGCGGCGCGGCCATGCTGCCGCCGGTGAGCGTGGGGGGCGGCAGTTCGGACACCGGGGGCAGGGTCACATAGGCCGGGGTCTGCGGCTCGTGGCTCATGGGCAGGTTCAACTCGGGCGGCAGTTCCGGGTATTTGACCGCGCCGGGCCGGGCCTCGGGCTTGAGGCGGCGCACAATGCAGTCGTCAATCTCGGTCTGCGTGGACGAATAGTCCTGGCACAGCCTGTACGCGGTGGAGTAATCGCCCACGAGCAGATCGGAAACGCGCGGGCGCGGAGTCATCACATTCACCGGGGGCGGGGCCACGGTTTTGAGGGTTTTGCCGTCTCCCCGGGTGAGGGGATCGGGCGCGGACGGGTAGGGATAGCCCTGATCCGCGCGCTGGAAATAATCATCGGAATCCTGGTGCAGCTCTGACCAGATTTCCGCGTCCAGGGTTTCGCCCGGAGGCAGGGCCGCGTTGGTGCGCGGCTGGCTGTAAAGGGGCGAGCGGAAATCCCTGTACTCGTCGCGCGCCGTGCCCCAGCGCTCGGGCCGGTAATAGGGCGTGTCTTCGGGCGCGGTGTCGTCCAGCTTGGATTTTGTATCGTATTGCGGGATGGTTCTGGGCAGGTAGGAGTTGCTCTGGGCCAGGGCCTGGCCGGGTTTAGCCGTGGCCATTTCCTGCGCGGCCAGGCTCATTTGCTCATCAAGAATATCGGACACCGGCCCGGCCGCGGCGGCCGCGCCCGATGCGGTGATGGTGATCTGCTGGCGCGCGTTGAGGGTTTTGGACCAGCCCTGGCCCTGGACCTCGACGCTGCCCCGGCGCACCGCCACCTGGGTTCCGCTCCCGTCCGCAACGGTCACAAACTCGGCGTCCGTAAAGCCTATGGACGCGCCCGGAACCATGGCGTAGCCCTTGGTGGCGCCGAAATATGAGCCTCCCACGCGGTTGAACACGCGCCCGCTTGCGTGCGTGTAGTCAAATCCTTTTTCCTTGACTCCGGTGCGGCCCGTGTATTCGATGCGGAATTCGCTGTTGGACCAGATTAAAATACGGCTGTCGGTCAGATACCCGATAATCGCCTTGCCGTCCGTGCCTGTGCGCACGATGTCGCCGGGGGCGAGAATCAGCCCGGCTCTGGCCGGAAACGCGCTTGCGCCGCTCTGCACGGTCACGCCGCCGGTCACCGCCACCAC
>JAGUYV010000016.1 GCA_020061125.1 bacterium
CCGGCATAGGCTCGGGCCGTTCCTGGGGCTGCGGCGGCTGGCTGTCCGCGGCCTGGCGCAGCAATTCGGCCCGTTCCTCGCGCCAGGCCTGCATGTCCTCAAGGGACGCCGCCACCATGCGCGTCATGTTGCGAATCTGGTTGTCCTGGGACAGCACGGTGCGGCGCAGCACGGCCAGGTCGTCCATGCTTTTGGCCATGCGGTCCACGCCGCGGGCCAGGCGCACAAGCTCGGCGCCGATGGTGGTGAGCAGGAAAGAGTGCTCGGCGCCCTGGGCTTCCATGCTCTTGAGGGTGTTGGCTGTCTGCACCGCAGCGGGCACGCGCTCGGCCACGGACAGGGCCGGCTCGGCGTCCCGGCGCTTTCCGGCGTCCGTGTCCAGAGGGAATTTCTGGGCCAGGTATTCGGCGGTGTCTTCCCAGGAGATGTGGTCTTCGGCGCGGCATTTGCGGATGGCCGCGAAAACTTCTGCCGCGGCCGGGGTGTAGCGCCGGTCCCGGCCCGTGCCCACAGTGGGGATGAACTCGGGATACGCGTCGCGGTATTTGCGCAGCGTGCTCTCCGGCAAATCAAGCTGCAGTGCGATGTCTTTGAGTGTGAGCGCCTGTTCCTGGTCCATGTTCTGCGCGCCGGCCCTGTGGTTCCGCTCCCGTTTCGTTGCGCGGGATGCTCCGCGGCCGCTCCTTCAAGCGCCTATTGCACCGACGCCACAAACAGTTCCTTGAGCGGCTTGTACAGAAAATGCGCGGGGTTGAGCCTGTAAATTTTCAGGCGGCCTTTTTTCTGGAATATAATCAGCCCGAACTCGACCAGGAAGTGAATCTGCCGGTTCACCTCGGAGATGGACGAGCCGCACTCGATGGCCAGCTCTTTTTCAAAAAAATCGTCCCTGCCGCTGGTGAACATGGTGTACAGGATGCGCACCTTGGTTTTGCTTCCAAGAATGTCTTCGAGATACATGGCACAGCCCCCAATGGGAGAGGTTGCATGGCGCGGGCGGTTCTGCTCCCGCGCGCGGTTCGGGCCGCGGCGCATTTCCCGCTGTCACCAGACCCGCTTGGGGTATTTTCCTATTTTTGATTTCAAAAGTCAAGTCATGCCCCGGATCGCACCTGATTTCGACAATATTCCAACACCCGTAGATTCATCCCCCCAAGACTCTGAAGACTGCGGACCGAGAGATTGTTGAAAACCTGTTGCTTGATTATCGGGACTATTCGGTTGTTTCTTTGCGAAGCAAATATATGCTGCTGTTGCCTATATGCATCCCTGTGCGTGTTTTTTCATGCGATCATTGCTTCGTTGCAGCCATTCAAAATTATCTATTTTTATCAAGGCAAAACATTCCTGCGGCCAATGCCGTTTTGCAATGAAATCAGCCGTAGATTTATTAATGATCGGGTATTGACAAACAATTTGAAATATGTGACTATAGGTAAGAGTGGTTAGACAAGGCTTTTGATAATGAGTGTTTCACAGACGATTTCCCCTGGGTCGTGACAATGATTGACAACGCGGAAGAAACCAGAAAATACACCACCAAGCAGGTGGCGGACATACTGAACATTGATAAATCAACCCTGCTGCGCTGGATCCGGCAGGGCAAAATACCCGATGTGTCGCACCGCGACGGCAGAAACTGGCGCGTGTGGCTCACCGAGGATGTGGCGCGGGCCAAGGAATACCACGATCAGATTCACAGCCTGACCCTGAACCTCACTTTCAGCGAAAAACCCGGAGACAATCAATGAGCCGCCTGTACTCGCTCAAACAGATTCGGGAAATTCTGCACGAACAGGGTATGCACATCCCCGACGGAACCCTGCGGAACTATCGCGACGACTTCATGGATCTGCTCCCGCACGAGGGTCAGGGCAGATTCGCAAGATATCATGAAGATGCTCTGGAGATCTTTAAGGACATCAGGCGGTTCCGCAACGATTTGCGCCTGGACAACGGCGAAATCCGCCGCCGGCTCACGGAGAGAATGACCCGGAGCAGCGCGCCCGGCGTGGAACAAACACCCGATCGCGCGGATCCGGACCCGGACAGTGTACTGCAAGCCGGGGAAATAGCCGCACCGCAGGCCCAGGCCGCGAACATGGCCGCCGCGCAGCAAATCCTGGCCCAGGCAGCCAAAACCGGAGAACTGGCCGGAAACATTGACCTGCGAACCCGCTATCTGCTGGACAGCAACACAAAAATCCTGTCCGTGCTGCAGCGCAAGTACGCGGAGGACAACAAAATCGTCCAGTCCTTGAGGGAAGATTTCGCAGCCGCCATGGACTCTCTGCGCCGCGATCAACTGGCGCTGAACGAGCAGGTTTCAGAGATGAAATACATTCTCAAACAGGTCCTGACCACGGTTTCCGAGCGCACGGCCTGGCACAACACACAGGACACAGCCGTACAGAATCTGCCCGTGGAGGAACTGGAACAACGGTTTGCAGGCGAGCACAAACCGCGCGGATTCTTTGACAAGCTCATGAATTTCTGACATTTTCAGATTGAAAAAAACTGAAAATGAAAAATGTAAAAGATGCCGCGGGGAAGAAAAAATTTGTAAGTTTTGAAAAGGGAACTGTAACGCTAAAATAAGGCGATACACATAAAAAAGCATAACCAAAGGAAAGCAAGGGGGACAACATGGAGAAGAACAATGCCGGAGATCGCTTTGCGAAGATTCGGGTGATCGGCGTGGGAGGCGGCGGCTGCAACGCCGTGACCCGCATGATTGAAGTGGGACTGCGCGGTGTGGATTTCATCGTCGTGAACACCGACGCGCAGGCGCTGCTTCAATCCACGGTTCGGCACCGGATCCAGATCGGTCCGAAAGTGACCGAGGGGCTGGGCGCTGGAGCGGATCCGTCCGTGGGCCTGGCTGCGGCCCAGGAAAGCCGCCACGAACTGCTCGAGGCTCTTGAAGGCTCGGACATGGTGTTCATCACCGCGGGCATGGGCGGCGGCACGGGCAC